>JBFHVK010000121.1:0-8492 GCA_041589615.1 Gammaproteobacteria bacterium
AAGTGTATTTTGAATCTGATGATGAACGCGATCGACTACTTTTACAGACTGGTGGAAAGGGTTACGACCTGATACTGATTAATGGCGCCTCATTTAACAGTTATGTTAAACGAGGCTATATTTCTCCACTTGACCAGAGCCAGTTACTTTACACCAGCTCCATTGAGCCAAGATGGCGGAATGCATTTACACATGCCCGGGAGTATGGCTACCCCTATTTCTGGGGAACACTTGGCATTGCCTATCGCAAGGATCTTGTCACCGAGCCCATTAACAGCTGGATGCAGTTTTTCGATCCCTCTGAAGAACTCAAGGGTAAAATTCTTGTCGTTAAATCTTCTCGCGATGTAATTGGCATGGCTCTCAAGGCACTCGGTTATTCTGCCAATAGCCAGAACCCTGATGAAATAAAGGCCGCCGGGAAGTTATTGTTAGCTCAAAAGCCACATGTAGCAAGCTATGGCTACATCAATCTAAGCTATGACTCAAGCCTGGTATCTGGCGATATTATCGCCGCAACTGTTTATGGTGGCGATGCTTTAAATGTTGCAGAACATAATGAAAACATTCAATATGTCATCCCCAAAGAAGGGGGTAATATCTGGGTTGATTACTTCACCCTATCAGCAAAATCACAAAACACAAAGCTCGCTTATGATTTTATCAACTTTATAAATCAACCGGAGAATGCTGCAAAAAACGCTGAGGAAATGTATTTGGCAACACCCAATACAGCTGCTAGACAATTATTACCTGAAGAAATACTAAACGATCCCGTAATTTATCCCGATAAAACACTACTGCAAAACTCTGAATTCTACAATGAGCTTCCATCTAAAATAAATCGTCTCAGATCAGGTATTTATGCACGCCTTATGCAATAGCATCAAAAATGAAGCTACGTAATAAAACTCTCATATTTCTAATACCTCTCATTGTCATACCTATGACATTAATAGGCGCCGTCGCATTCTTTAAACTTAAAAATTTAACCGAACATCAGTTAAGCACGCAGGCTGTAACACTAGTTGAGCAAATTTCCGGTTATGTTGACAACAAGGTAAGCACTGCAGAAGCCAATCTGCTATTGCTTGCAGACCATCAACTAGTGAAGCAGTACGCAGTTGCAATTGATGACACTGTACGCTATGAACTACTACTTCCACATCTGCTTGACGTATTCAACAAATTACAAAAATCTGTTCCACATTACTATGAAATTAAATTCATTTTACCTAATGGCTACGAAGATGCTGTCTGGCTAGAAGCTAATCTCGAAAACAAACATGAGTCAATCAGGAATGAGGTGTTTTTTGATGAAATGTCAAATTCGACGTTACCTGTATACACCAGATTAATTTATGATGAGAATACAAACAAACATGCAATATTCCTGGCAAAAAAGATAATTGTTAACTCACCAGCCGTAGACGCCGTAAACAAGCCAGCCAAACTCCGTGGCTATCTTGCCATTACTCTTAGCCTTGACCACATCAGGGAACAGGTTAACAGGAACTCTATCGGAAATTTCGGATTTCTTGCCGCCCTCAATAATGTTGGGCAGATAATGCACATCCCCGATTCTTCAAAACAGTATTCCGATGATTTAATCAGCCTTTTCCAGTCAAATATTGCTAGCGATTTTTCCCAGCCTTCGTTTATTAAACTACAACATAAAGATGAAACATTTCGCATATATCAAGGTAAACTTCCCGCAAATATGATTCTTATAGGTGCGCTGGCAGAAAAGGAAATTACAAATAATAGTATAGCTCTAGGTAAAATCATTATATCAATATCTCTTATCGCTATATTTGTAGCTATATTTTTCGCCTTCATTACTTTAAGAAGCATAATATTAAGACCCATTGACCTGTTGACATCTGCAGCAATTTCTATTGGTCAGGGCAAGCACACGCCTGACATTGATATAAAACGTGAAGATGAAATTGGCGATCTTGCCAAGACATTTATCGAAATGAGCAATAATCTCAACCAGATGCACAGGGAAGTTAATTATACCGCCAATCATGACGGCTTAACTGGCCTGCCAAATCGTTCAATGTTCACGGCATATCTGAAAAAAATATTAACCATCGCTGAACAGAAACAACAAAAAGTCGCCCTTCTGTTTATCGATCTTGATGACTTTAAATCCGTTAATGACACACTTGGGCATAAAGCGGGTGATATACTATTACAGAAGATTGCTTCTAGACTGTCAAACACTCTTCGTGATCAGTCAAGCTCGGCCAAAGTAACTTACCCTAAAGCATCTGATCTTGTTGCACGGCTAGCGGGCGATGAATTTGTGATCTTACTCAATGATGTAGAAGGACCATGGGAAGCTACCGCCGTTTCAGATCGCGTTATTAATATACTGAAAACACCATTTGATATTGAACATAACCAGACATTTGTCAGTTGCAGCATAGGAATCTCAATCTACCCTGATGATGCTACTAACGATAATGACTTAATTCAGTTTTCTGATATAGCCATGTATCATGCGAAAGAACAGGGTAAAAATCATTATCAGTTTTACGCGCAGAAACTCAATGATGACCTGCAAAAACGGCTAAAAATAAATAGTCGATTGAGGCACTCCCTCAATGAAGGCAACTTTAATCTTGTTTACCAGCCCAAGATCAACATTAATACTGGAAAGATAACTGGACTTGAAGCACTTATGCGCTGGAACGACGATGAACTTGGTATAATTTCTCCAGCCGACTTTATACCCATAGCAGAAGAAAGCGGGCTTATTACACCACTCACCGAATGGCTAATCCGCACTACCTGTTTACAAATTAAAGAGTGGCAATCACTGAACAATAATTGCCCGCCTGTTTCTATTAATGTATCCAGTATACAGTTCAAGCGTAGAGATTTGCCAGAAATGATCACTACTGCTATTAACCAGCATAACCTCAACTTCAACCAGATTGAAATAGAGCTCACTGAAACATCGTTATTACATAACACGAGTGAGGCGGGTGATATACTGAATTCACTGTCTGATATGGGTATACGTATTTCACTGGATGACTTTGGCACTGGCTATTCATCTCTGCACTACCTCAACACACTACCTATTGACAGCTTGAAGATTGATAAAAGTTTCATAACAAATATAGTCAGTGATGACCAGGAACATGCAATTATCGATGCGATTCTCGCAATTGCAATCGCTCTAGATCTGGAAGTAGTTGCTGAAGGCGTAGAAACACGTGAACAACTGAATTTTCTTTTACGTAGACACTGCGATACCGTACAGGGCTTTTATCTTAGTAAACCTAAACCGGCAAACGAGATTGCAGAACTACTCGATCATAATTTTCTCGAAAACATGATGTAGTAGCGCTGTTTCTTATATACCGACTGTACTATAAGTTGCAGAAATACCAACTGAATTACCAGGCTTTACTTTTATAATGTCGTCTGCCGCATTAGCCGTTTCCACACAAATAAATCGCAGGTAGTCATCATCAAGCAAATCAGCGCTTTGCTCACAAAGATCTTTCCATGGATTCCATACAACCAGCGTCTGATTACCTTCCGAATATATTATTATTTCACGCCGAGCCGAAGCATCTTCAAGCTTGAGTTGCTGTGAAACATTCAGGTATATTCTATCCACCTCTGATGAAATTATGACATCACCCTGCTGGCACTTCCGTTCTGGACCTGTATTACTTTTAGCTTTATCCAGGTATTCAACCTTATCCAGTCCTGACAATGTAGTTTTACTGATATCCTGCACACTAATATACGTATGTAATGCCTGTGTTATTTCAAATTCATTGACATCAGTATTTTCAGTTATCAACTTTAATTGCAATTCTTTCGATATGTGAATCTCCAGTTTCAACTTGAAACGATATGGGAATATTTTCAGGCTTTCATCATCTTCCACTAGTTGCAAGCAGACTACCGTCAGGTCACTTTCAGGCTGCACTACATTTTCCAGCTGCCATGTTCTGTTCCGTGCAAAGCCGTGAAATGGCCGCCCCTGTGATGTGAATGACGCACCAAAAGCAGGCCAGCATATCGGCACACCACCTTTAATAGCTTTACCTTCTTCATAATAGGCGCGCTCACTAACAAAGAGCAATTCATCCTGTCCCAATGGACGATAACTTAATACCTGCCCACCATACAGACTGATTTGTGCGATTGCAGCTGAATTTTTCACGTTAATAAACGCGAACTCACCTTTGCCCTCAACAATTTCAACACCATCAAGTTGCGACACTTTAGACTGTAATGTATTTATGTTCATTATATTAAAGACTTATAAAGTCCTTTTCCTTAAAACCTAGAGCTGCTGTGAATATTATATCAGGCACGGATCGTATACGTGTATTGTATAGCTCCACGGCATCATTATATCCAGCCCGCATATACATTACTTCGTTTTCTATACTGCTTATTATATCCATCATTTTCTCGAACAACTGATTCGATTTTAGATCAGGATAATTCTCTTCTAATTTCTCCAGTCTCACTTTTAAACCAGACTGCTGTTCTAGCATCGTTTTAATTGTTTCTGTATTTCTCACTGTACGGGAGTACTGTTTTCTGAATTCTGTTATATCCTGTAACAATTCCTGTTCATACTGGCTATATGATTCAACAACGGCTTTCACATCCGGTATTAAATTAATACGTTTTTTAAGGCTGACACCAATATTCGACCAGTTACGCTCTACTCGCTGCCTGAGAAACACAATATCGTTATAATGCAGTATTAGCATTATGAGCAACATAAAAACAGGAGATACCAGTGCTGACATGAGGAAGTCCGTTGGCGCAAAGCCTCCTGACATACCAAACAACAGTAGCGCCACCAGCATCACAGAACTGAAAGATACATTCAGGCTAAATATACCCTTTCTTGCTTTATTCAACATAACTTCCTGTTCACTCAGATTGCTTATAATGTATGGCTCACGTCGACTTGAATACTGAATGGTTAGCGTGTCCGGATGTTGCTCTGTTAATCCGGCATAGCCCAGTACAAATAAGTTATCGTCGATACATAATGTCTTTTCAGTATATCGTCTGTCACCTTTCCTGTTGACAACTTTATGCTGCGTACTAATGTCTGCTTTCTCAGGATTAATTCTGATTTTTCCGTCACGATCTTCACAGTAAAATTCTATTGATTCCCTGTGCTCTTCTATCGTTACCCACTTTGAATCTTTTCCTGAGCCCTGTTTTTCTTCAACTTGATAGTGATACCAGCCACACTCTGATCTGGTTAGCGGTGACACCATAGCCTCGTCACCCTCTTTAAGAACAAGACTTCCCTTCACCTCACAAACACCAAAGACCACACCCGATGTACTTGAAGTTGGCACATTTTCGATATAGCGCTTTGTTTTTACCAGACGCAATCCTAACCATGCCGTTACCAGTGAAACTATTACCCCAATAACACTAAAAATTGAGGGTGAAGTTTTATCGAGCTTACTCGGCTTGTACTCTGATATTCGCTGCTGCAGTCTCTGCATGCTAGAACTTGGGGCATATATATGCTCCGGTATTTCAAGTGACCACAATCCGACAAACCATTTTTCAGGAATTGACTGCATATGCATGACAAGTTGCGCTCTCGCCATTAACAGGTTTTCCCTGATCTGATCTATTGTCTGCTTTTCCCTGTCATTGAGTGAGTTATATCGAACATTACTCATCTCATGCAGATCGTTCCAGCTATTAACCTGTATATCCTTCTTCTGCAATATACCTTTTACTCGTTCGGTCGCAGCTTTCAACTGGGCACGGTAACGTTGTTCCCCGGACACCAGGTCATCATGCATCATCAGCATTCCCATATCTATGAGTATGATACTTAGGACAATCGTTAATATGCTCAGGTACGCAACCAGGCGATGAATCTGAAATGTGTAACTAAAAAAGTAAACACTCAGTGATAGTAGTGCTATACCCAGCCAGATTTGTATCACAGACGCAACACCCATCTCGCTACGCTCTTTTGCTTCGCTGTGTTTTGAAATAATCGGCGTATACTCGCCTTTAGTAACAAAATTTAATTCTATTCCCTGCTGGCTTATGCCTGCCATTGCAAATAAAAACAGACTGTCTCCTGGTTCAATTCTCCACTCGGTATATCGGTATCTCCCCGTAATAGACTGATAACTTTCTGGCACTGCCCATTTGATATCACCCAGACCTCGACGCACTAACGCAGTACCCGTAGGGTCCTTTAAGTTAAAGTCTACAGATTCAGTTTTTTCATCCACCGTTCGCCAGGTGGTATCTCCATCCGAATCTGTTTCCTCAACTTCTTTTGTATAGCGATAGTAGAGTGAAGGCGTCTTTGTATGAAAGCTATTTACGGTTTGCTGAAATTTAATAGCAGTAGCAGTAACATTAACTTCACCAGGAAGTATTGCACTGATTGTTGTGGCGGGTACTCTTTCTAACTGGCGCATTTGTTGAACTGAGTCAAAACCTGCTTTA
Source organism: Gammaproteobacteria bacterium (assembly GCA_041589615.1). GTDB lineage: Bacteria > Pseudomonadota > Gammaproteobacteria > SZUA-229 > SZUA-229 > SZUA-229. The sequence continues at coordinate 6,490 of JBFHVK010000121.1, forward strand.
GCAAGCATGTAGCCGCCAATTGCAACACCAAAAAACATGACAATGGGAAACAGGTATTTTCTTGTCAGTTCCTTCATACGTGTTACCTCACTACATCCCTGGTTTTTCTTTATCGCTTCCAGCGCTCAGGACTGCTGATCTGCTTTAACTCCTGTTTAATCCAGCCTTCAATTTTCTCTTTAACTTCTTCAGGCTGCATACCACTGGCATCAATCGGCTCACCAATTGATACGGTTATGGTTCCCGGATATTTTATGAAACTATGTTTTGGCCAGAATTCGCCTGCATTATGAGCAACCGGCATAACCGGATGTGAAATCCTGGTGGCAAAAATAAAACCACCCATCTTGAATTTACTATCTACCCCGGGTGCTATGCGTGTGCCTTCAGGAAACAGTATTACCCAACGCCCTTGATCCAGCTTTCGCTCACCCTGCTCTACAATCTGGTCGATTGCTTTTTTACCCGCACTGCGATCGATCGCAATAGGGCTCATTAACGCAAGCCCCCAGCCAAATACAGGCACCCTGAATAATTCTTTTTTCAGCACCCATAACTGGTTAGGTAAAAAATCCTGGAAAGCCAGGGTTTCCCAGGTTGACTGATGATTGGACAATACCAGTGATGCTTCTGCAGGAATATTTTCACGCCCCTTAATCTCGTAATCCAGGTTGCAGAACCATTTTAGGAAACGCATATTCATAATCGCCCAGCTTGAGCCAATTGCATAGCGCATTTTCACTGGCAACCAGAAAAAGATTAGCAGGCAGCTCACCACTGGAATCAGACTAATCATATGAAAAAACCAGAACACTGAAGAGCGAATATAAAGTTCGGCTTTCGAAGGCTTACCCTGTTTACTCACGACATTTTCCCAATTCATTTACTGCCTGCACAGAATTGCAGAGGCATTTTTTCTTTTTCTTTGCAGGCAGGCAACTGGCTAGCTGGCTGCCTGTTCTACATTATTGCAAACGCGACAAGTCGGCGGCTTTAATAAACAGCCCATGCAACTGATTTAATAATGCAATTCGATTATTTTTCAGCGCTTCATCATCTGCCATTACCATAACCTGATCAAAGAAAGCATCAACCGGATCACGTAATTCGGCCAGCTTTTTCAGGGCAGCAGAATAGTCACCAGCTTCCAGTTTTGGCCTGACTTCATCCGACATACTCTGTAGCTGATCATGCAACTGCTTCTCTGCTGTTTCCTGCAACAGATCGATACTGATAAGCTGTGGCAGTTCTCCATCTATTTTTTTCAGAATATTGCCGATACGTTTATTGGCTGCCGCCAGACTCTCAGCCTGTTCCATTTTACGAAACTCATTCACAGCATGAATGCGTCGATCAAAATCAACAGGGCGTGTTGGCTTTAAGGCAAGCACTGCATCATATACATCAACCGAAATTTTCTGACTGGTGTAATACACTTTCAGCCTGTCCAGCATAAAGTTAATCACATCATCAACAGCCTCATCTGCCTTTAGATCCTTACTGTAATTATTTGCGGTCAACGACAACAGATGCGCAAGATCAAGATCAAGTTTGCATTCAATCATAATACGTAGCGCACCCAGTGCAGCGCGTCGCAATGCAAACGGGTCTTTTTCACCGCTGGGTTTCTGCCCGATGGCAAAAATACCCAGCAGCGTATCCAGCTTATCGGCAAGCGAAAGTATCTGTCCGGTTTTACCCGTAGGCAGCTGGTCACCCGCAAATCGTGGCATATACTGTTCGTCCAGCGCATCAGCGACTTCTGCTGGCTCGCCATCTTTTATTGCATAGTAACGCCCCATAATGCCCTGCAGGTCGGTAAACTCATATACCATTTCTGTCATCAGGTCGCACTTGCTTAACAGGCCTGCACGTTTTGCATATTCTGTATTTTCACCCAGCTCGTTAGCAATCGCTTCTGCGATGCTGGCAACGCGTCGTGACTTGTCACCTACTGAACCCAGCTTCGCCTGGAAAATTACCTTATCGAGTGATTCGATTCT
>JBFHVK010000122.1:0-8434 GCA_041589615.1 Gammaproteobacteria bacterium
CATATTCGCCGCTACGGGTATCGACCTTAAGCACTTCGCCTTCTTCGATAAACAGTGGCACTTTAACCACTGCACCCGACTCCAGCGTAGCCGGCTTGGTGCCGCCCTGGGCTGTATCACCCTTTAAACCCGGGTCGGTTTCAGTCACCGCAAGCTCAACGAAGTTTGGTGCCGTCACCATCAAAGGTGTGCCATCCCATAACGTTACCGTACACAGCTCCTGCCCCTTAACCCACTTGCCAGCGTCTACCATAGCAGAATCGGGTGCAGCTACCTGTTCGAAGGTGTTTGGGTCCATAAAGTACCAGAACTCACCATCGTTATAGGAAAACTCCATATCGACATCCACCACATCCGCTGCTTCTACCGACTCACCGGACTTGAATGTGCGCTCAACCACACGACCCGTTTTCAGGTTGCGGAGCTTAACTCGGTTGAATGCCTGACCTTTGCCGGGTTTAACCAGCTCGTTTTCTATAATCGATACCGGGTCGCCATCCAATAGCAATTTAAGACCACCACGGAATTCATTTGTACTGTATGATGCCATCTGTTTAACCTTATGGGCGAAAAAAAGCAGCGCATATAATACTCGGAACAGCTGATTAATGCCAAAAACTATAGCCATTAGCCAAAATCGTCATATTTTATGTGAACCCAGTCGCTGGCAACAGCAACTGGCACAGGCCATCACCGACCCGAATGAACTGCTACTGAGGCTGCAACTGGAGCCAGATGCTGGCGACTTTCATCTCGAACAGCAAGCCTTCAACCTCAAGGTCCCTCTCGCTTACGTAGACAAGATGCAGCCCGGAGACCCGCTGGACCCGTTGCTATTACAGGTAATGACTCAATCTAGCGAACTCGTTTCGACCCCTGGCTACAGCCAGGATCCGGTAGGAGACCTGGAGGCCTGCAAGGTCAGTGGCCTGTTACACAAATACCATGGCCGCGTCCTGCTAATTACCACCGCTGCCTGCGCCATTCACTGCCGCTACTGTTTTCGTCGCCACTTTCCTTACCAGCAACAACAGGCCGGGCGTGAGCAATGGACTCCGGCAATTGAGTATATCAGCCGGGACAGCAGCATTTCAGAGGTTATTCTCAGCGGCGGCGACCCACTGGTACTCTCCGATGACAGGCTAGCACAGCTGATTAACCAGCTGGAGACAATCCCTCATCTTAAACGACTACGTATTCACACTCGCCTACCGGTGGTGCTGCCAGATCGCATTACAGACTCACTTATAAGCCTGTTTGCGGAGAGTCGCTTTAATGTCAGCCTTGTCCTGCATGCCAATCATGCCAACGAAATCTCCCGCGCAGAAACTGACGTGCTGAGGCGATTACAGTCTGCTGGAATAATACTGCTAAATCAGGCGGTGTTACTGAAAGGAATCAACCACCAGTTACAGCAGCAAATTGATTTATCCGAGGCTTTACATTCAGCCGGCGTCATCCCCTATTACCTTCATCTGCTCGATGCAGTACAGGGAGCGGCACATTTTAATATTGAACATCAGCAGGCAAAACAACTCATACGAAGGATGCGCGAATTATTACCCGGCTTTATGATACCCCGATTGGTGCGTGAAATAGCGGGTAAAAAAAGCAAAACACCGGCCAATGAACTATAAAATGGGTATATTTCACTGAAATTAGCTTAAAAACAGCTGGTATCTGGCTGTTTTTATTATTAAAACATTAAGATTTTTTCCTAAATAGGATAGACTCCTAATAGCGGTGACTCTGCAGGGCTAGAATGCAGCTATTTGCACGGATAAAAATGGATAATAAGGCAATCCAGAAAACGATATGAAACTACACGTTCCGGAACAAACGACTCCCCATAAGGATGATTTTCCTAATCACCCAAGGAAAGTGAAGAAGTGGCTGGCTGAACTAAAACGCGCCAATATGGGTGAGTTCACACGACAGATATATAATGGCCTGCTCACCTTGAACCGCCAGTCGATGCCGCCAAAATATCGCATGGAAAATATGGAGATTTTACGTGAACCCTGTCGCCATATTTTCAATCAACTACATAAACACTTTGTAAACCGCACGCTCCCTCTGCCGGATAAAAGCCAGAAAATTATTCATTTGAACCAGGCTTTACTCAGCGAGATGGCGACCGGCTATAAAATACTAATTTTTGAGGCTGCAAATAACCTGGCAAAAGTCGATGCCAAGATGACGCTTATCGCAAGCGAACGTAGCCTGCATTATTACTCGGAGCTACTGTTGCGCTCCAGCCAGATTTACTCTGAGCTGCCAAAAGGTATATGGTGGGATATCCACCGTATTTACGCCTATGCTGAAGCCAAAAAGCTCCACCAGAAAGGCCTTAAAGATCCTGAACTACCCGTTAAATCCATTACAGTTGAAGACTACTACAAACAGATACTGTTATTTGCACTGGCGCGCCCTAATGCTCTTCGCCAGAGTGATGCCGAGCGCCTGTTCAAGTCGATCAATGAATGGGCAAAACATACTGTGCTGGACAGCAAACCAGCTAAGAGCAAGCTAAATCGTTACTTTATCGCACGTCTGGATGGTGACCAGCCACCTAACTGTGTTTCCGATGAAGATATCAAGAACCTCGAGCACTGTCGTGCAATCGACACCACTAATCTGGTTGCACACCTGCAAAAGCAGGAAACAAACCTGGATGACTTTAGCGCTGCAGTTTCAATTGGCGACCAGGTATCCATAGAAACACTAAGAACATTAATCGCCTCCTGGAGCCTGTGCGCCAAACGCCGCTTCTCCCGTGCAGAACGTCATCAGGAAATACGTGTTTCTATCGGACTGAATCCTATTTTTGAATCACTTAAAGTCGAAGCCACACCACCTAAACCCAAGATAAAAAAACCGGGCAAGATGTTTTCCCTTGAAGCCATTCCGGAACATGAGAAGGCCAAAAAGGAAGTTTTCTCACAGCAGGATCCGGCTTTCTTCATTACTCATCCTGACATGAAAGACAGTGGTTCTCGTTCTGCTAATGCATGGGATATGGTTGCAAAAGGCCGCGCACTAACAGACAGCTACGCACAGGAATTACAGGAACAGGAAAATGCCTTCGGTGAACTACACAAAGAAGCGCCTGATCTACACTGGAAGGTAACCAATGTTAGTGCCGGTGGCTACTGCCTGCGCTGGGACTCTCCATTACCCTCTCGTGCACTGGTTGGTGAACTCATTGGTATCCGAGAAAAAGAGCCAGACCACACTTTCCAGTGGCGCATCGGGGTTATTCGCTGGATGCAGTTCAGCCGGGAGCATGGCCTTGAAATAGGTGTTCAGGTCTTATCACCAAAAGTAATTTCCTGTACAGTACAGCGTATTGAACGTAAAAATGAAGAGCCATTCAATTGCCTGATGTTACCTGGCATAAGACCAATTCAACAGCCTTCAACGCTTCTGTTACCTGCACATGCATTCCGTCGCGGTAACAAGCTGAATTTACATGTATATGAACGGGATACTGAAATTTCGCTGGGAACGGTCAGAGAACACACCGGCTCCTTTACACAATTTCAGTTTTCTCAACTCAATGAGGATGAAACGCCGGAGGATGACGGCTCCAGCAAGAACAAAAAATCTGACCCGGATAATTTCGATTCAATTTGGTCATCACTATAATTTTTAATCAATGCTAGTTTCTGGAATCTGACACTGTGGAAAAAGAGAACAAGATAGACATTTTTATCATTGATGACTCTTTCAATAACGAAGAGAATGTAGTCAAGGTATTACGTAGCTCCGGATTTGCCGCACACACCACCCGCGTTGAAGATGACGAAGATCTAATTGATGCTTTAAAGAAAAAAACTCCGGATGTGCTGTTATATTCAATAGGCATGGAACTGATTTCTCTGGAAGAAACCATAAAATGTATTGCAGACAATGCAATCGCCCCCATTCCCGTTATTGCCGTTAATCGTCCAGGACATGAAATGGACGTTGTCGAAGCTATGCGAAAAGGAGCCAGAGACCTGACCTCCTTCGACAACCCCTCTCATCTTGAGATGGTTATCATCCGTGAAGTGCAATCATTCAAGAGCATTTCTAAACTACACCAGCTGGAAAAAGCCAATAAGGAAACTGAAAGACGTTGTGCCACCCTGCTGGATTCTTCAAGAGATGCAATTGCCTATATCCATGAAGGCATGCATGTTTATTCAAACCGTTCATATCTTGAATTATTTGGATTTGATGAATCCGAAGATCTCGAAGGCATGCCCATACTTGATATGGTGGGCGGCGATGACATTGATACATTCAAAACATTTTTACGCGACAATTGCAAAGATGATCGCTGTGATGCCGAGAAGCTACAACTCGGCCTTAAAAATGCCGAGGGAGAGCTGTTTAAGGGAGAGATGGAATTCTCACCTGCCAGCATTGATGGTGAACCCTGTATACAGATAATTATTCGCACCCAGGGCGACAGTAAGGAACTGGAAGCAAAACTGGCGCAGATGAGTCAGCGCGACTCGGTTACAGGCATGTACAATCGCCAGTTCTTTATGGAATCAATGCAGGGGGCAGCTGTTAAGGCCAAAGAAGGCAAACTTAATGCCGCGGTACTGCTTATCCACCTCGACAGTTACCAGGACATTAAACAGAGTGCCGGTGTAGTAGGTGCAGATCAGTTCCTGCAACAAATAGCGAAGGAATTTGAAGGCGCAATCAACAAAGAAGACATACTTGCACACTTCGAAGGCAATGTTTTTTCAATTATTGCCTACAAACAAACACTTGAATCAGTTGATGCTTATGCAAACAAAATAAGCAAGGCATCACAGGATTTTATTGCAAAAATTAATGACCAGTCACTTAACACTACCTGCACCATCGGTGTAAGCATGATTGATAAGAATGCACCTGATGCTGGTGAAATTTTATTGCGCGCAGAACGCGCCTATCAGGAAGCAAAAGACAAAGGTCCTAACAACACTATTATCTATAAGCCTAAGGAAGGCGAATTAACACAGAAAGAAATTGATGCGAAAGTAATCGCAGAGCTTAAAGATGCATTAACCAGTAATCGCTTTGTTCTCTACTTCCAGCCTGTTATTAGCCTGCACGGTGATACAGATGAACGCTATGAAGTCTTCGTACGCATGCTTGATACAGAAGGTAATATTGTAATGCCTAATGATTTTCTGCCTGCCGCAGATCGTACAGGCATGTCAATTGCTATTGACCGATGGGTACTGCTAAATACCATCACCACACTTACCCAGTGCTGGAAAGAAGGCAAACGCACCCTGTTTTTTGTCAAGCTCGCCGCAAACTCCCTTAAAGATGCAAGCTTAATGGCATGGCTTAAAGAACAGCTGAAAAAATACAACGTGCCAAAGAACAGCCTGATTTTCGAGGTTAAGGAAAGTGTTGCCGTGACCAGCCTGAAATATACTGCTGAACTTGCAAAATCACTTCAACAGCTTAACTGTGGTTTTGCACTGGACGATTTTGGTAAGGGCAGCAATCCATTTGAACTACTAAAACATATACCCGCAGACTACCTGAAGCTGGAACGTTCATTTATGGATGACCTTTCAACCAGCACCGAAAACCAGGAAGCAGTAAAGGCAATAACTGACAAGGCAATGGAATTAAACAAACTCACCATTGCACAATGTGTTCAGGATGCCACCAGCCTGTCCGTATTATGGGGCATGGGTATCAACTTTATCCAGGGCAACTTCCTGCAGGAACCTGCACCTGACCTGGATTATGATTTCACCTCGATGGCGGGTTAAGCGGCTAGAAGATCAATATATTTAGCTTCACCCTTACATATCACTGGCATCACAGCCTTAAGTAAATTTTGATCTCTGATACTCTTTTTCTTAATTGAAAAAGAGTTTATATCTCAGGCATTTACTCGTACAGGATAACACCTGCAATGACGACTGAAACAATACCAGGTCCAGACTACACTGTATAAGTGATTCCTATTAACATGACTTTTAGCAGCAGAGCCAGATAAATTTAGTTTCTAGCTGTTAACCTGCAAAAGAATAAACTGGTATTTCTTATTATTTCTAAATTTATCAGAATCCAGCAATTCGATCTGCTTTGTAGATTTTTCAATTTTATTCCTGAACAACCACTTTACTAACTTACTTAAATACGGGTGTTTATTCCTTATTTTTTCAGTTCCAATATCCAGGGCTATCATTGATTTTTCAAGGAAGTCTTTCCCAAGATCAAGCGTCTTGAGTACTTTTTCCGTTATGTCTTCTTCAGACACAACCGTAAAACCCTCTTTAGCTACACGTTTCATAAAATCATTATAATTATGACCACTCCTGCTTAACTCACCTGTAGCCTCATCCAGGACAAAATAATCACAAATCATCCAATAGCCATTTTTCTTTAAAGAACGCCTGACATTTTCGAATATTTTGTCAATATCAATGTATTGACATGATTCACTCATAATTATGCAGTCATAATTATCTTCTACTGAAAAATCCTCAAAGGGCATATGATGAAACGGCACCTTTATATTTTTCGTGAAGTTTTCCTTTTGATTTATGTCCGGTGACAAGCCTTCCACATTATAAGAACGCTCAATCAGATTCTTAACCAGTATTCCAGTACCGCAGCCCACATCCAGAACATTCTTCACATCTGATGGTATATTATCTATAAGAAAATTTTCATACCTGACCTGTGCTTTTCTCAGATTTTCAAAGGTTACCTCATCTTCAGGCAGCCAGATTCCATAGTGCAATCTGTCCAGGCCTAATACTTCATTGTAGAAACGAAGTGCTCTATCATTACTTTTACTCATGAACGTTCCATTTGTATCGTGGCGCCCACCCTGAAGAGTAAATACCTGACAATACTGTTGTGCGCAGTTGTGCTCTGCAAATTTAACTGGTGACACATATACTGATAATACGTGTCATCTAAATCGCATAAAATACTTCAATACGACATATTAATCCACTAGAACTGTGTAATATAAGCCTATATTATCGCTGAGTAATATACAGAGAGGATCATAAAGACATTATTAAAAATTCTCACTGCTAATCGCAGGCATTTATAGTGTGTTTTTTATAGTTAAGGAAAGCATTAAAGCTACTAATCTCAAAAACAGCTCTAAACTTGCAGCATCATTTCAACAACCGAATTGTATCTTAGCACTGGGTGACCTTGGCATGGATATAAGCTATATACAGGGTAACTTACTGCATGAATCTACTCCTGACCTGGATAATTATCTCACTTCAATGACCGGTTCGACAGGAGCAGAAACGAGTGTATCTCAACCTTTAATATTTTTGACACTGAGCTCACAAAGCTGATTCATATGGATTCAATCCTCCTTCCAGGCATTACAGATTATGCTTGAATAGCCTGAGGTTTCTTGCTGAGATTTCCAGTTCTATATTTTTAAATGGGACTTTTGACTAGCTAATAATTCAGGCCAGGGCTTCGATGACCAGACTAGCGTTATACCTTTTAGCCACTATTCAACCACTCCCTGCGCAAACCACATCTGATGCCACTCAGGTTTACTCCTTACAAAAAGAATAGTATTTGTATACTATTATAAGAATAATAATATACAAATGACACATTAGTATATTTATAATGATTTCTAATCGATACTCTCTCCATCGCAACAACAACGGAGAGCCAACCCATGTCAGTACTTAAACGCATATCCACCACCCTTTTTTCCAGAGTCGATCAATTAGTCGGCGAAATTGAAAATCACGACGCACTTATCCAGGCAGCGATTACAGAGCAACGCAAGAAGATCGCTGCAGCCAAAGTACAGCTAGGCCGGATACAGGCGCAGCAAAACCGAATACAACAACAGACCTCTCAGCTGCAACAGAGTGAGCAACGCTGGGAACAACGTGCAATTAAGGAAGCGACACAAGATGAAGCCAAAGCACTGATGTGCATACAACGACGTCAACATATCAAACAACAGATAAGCAAATCACAACAGGCCGAACAGGAATATCATCGAGCTGCAGAAAGAATGATTGTAGATATCAACCGCAGTGAAGATGAACTTAAAAATATGAGCCAGAAGCATGAGCTTATGCGTGCTCGACAATCCAGCGCAGAGGCTTTGAATATTGTAAATCAAACGAGCGCCATAAGAAGTGATGAGCTTGAAAACAGTTTTGATCGATGGGAAATAAAAATCACTGAAAATGAAATATCCAGTGAGCACTACGATGACACAGATCTTCTAGAACAGGCATACATCAAAGAAGAGAACAAAGATATTTTACGCGAAGAACTGCATGCATTAATCAACAAGGAGAGCGACAATGCAAACGATTAATTTAACTGAAAGTCAGGAAAATACAGCAGCAGATCATAACACCTCACCATCCTGGATGAAAAACCTGCCAGCGCTATTAAGAGGATTTGGTGCTGCTGC
>JBFHVK010000123.1:0-8427 GCA_041589615.1 Gammaproteobacteria bacterium
GTGAATTTGTAAACGGTGTGCGGCTACCGAAGGCAGTACCTGCTGAATGTCTTCAGGAAGCACGTGATCGCGACCGTGTAGCAGGGCCCAGGCACGGGCGCACTTTTGTAAGGCGAGACCTGCTCGAGGTGAAAGCCCTGTAATAAACCAGGGAGAGAGTCGACTGCTGCGTATCAGTGCGAGTACGTAATCGAGTACCGCCTGTGACATATGCACCTGTTCAACAGATTGCTGCAGTTTGATCAGTTGTTCTGGCTGTACCACAGTTTGTAGTTGCTCAATAAGCTGATGACGGCTTTGACCCTTGAGCAGTTCCATCTCTGCCTGTTGATCCGGATAGCCCATTTTGATGCGCATGAGGAAGCGGTCAAGCTGTGATTCTGGTAAGGGAAACGTACCGACCTGTTCCAGAGGGTTTTGCGTGGCCACTACAAAAAAAGGCTGGGGCAGGCAGCGGGTAACGCCATCCTGTGTAACCTGCTTCTCTTCCATGGCTTCAAGCAGGGCACTCTGGGTCCTGGGTGTAGAACGATTGATTTCATCGGCCAGCAGGACCTGGGTAAATACAGGCCCCTGATGGAATTCAAAGGTCTGTGTTTTATTGTCAAAAATTGACACACCAATGACATCCGATGGCAGCAGGTCGCTGGTGAACTGGATACGTTGAAAATCTAGCCCGAATACCCTGGCCAGCGTTAGTGACAGGGTTGTTTTACCGACGCCGGGCAGGTCCTCTATTAGCAGGTGGCCTCCTGCAAGCAAGCAGCTAAGTGCGAGCTGAATTTGCCTGTGTTTGCCCAGGATAATTGATGCAATGGCATTGCTTGCATGTTTCAGTAATTGCTGGTTCTGTTGACCCTGTGCAGATGATTCGCCCATGAATAGCCCCGAAAATCACAAATAATTAGAGTATTCCCTGTGGGTATCAGGGTCCACAGGGAATACGTAGTATGTCTACAGTATAGCGTGATTAGGGGCTCGGTAACGAAGTGTGGTTTCAGCTCGAAAGCCATGTGTTGATAACTGCAAATCCAAGTAGCAAAGCCAGGCAGGGGTAGATGATACGATTTAACTGGCGAATTTTCTGTAGTTTCAGACTTGCGACTCGTGCCTGCGGTTTATACATGCGGTGGGGGCTTGGCATGATGATCTCTCCAGAAAATGAAAATATGTGGGTAAAAATACAGTGATCCTCATGTCAAATTTATCCGATGACAATATGGCTGAGTGCGCACAGTACCTCTTGAACTAATATAGACAAAATTAGTTGAGTCTGAGCAATCAGGGCAGATTTTGTGATAAACGGCATTTCTGTACTAATAAAGTGACCATTGCTGATTATCTGATACAGATAGACCAGCTATTTACGCCGATTTATATGTCCTGGCAGGTATTTTTCTGAGTAATATTACTTCTCAACCGAGTTATTACATGTGAGTCAGGCAGTACCCTCAACAGCGACTATACTTTAGCTAAATTAGAATAAATAAACGATCCTTATCTGTGTCAGCGACTAATCACGAAAATATTTCCGCACCCGGCATACCTGATATGCCTGCTATTGCCCATGCTATTCATAAACTGAAGCAGCAGGATGATTTTCAGGCATCACTGGATCAGCTTGAAAGTAATTTCCCGCAATTCTGCAATGAAATATTACAGGTCATCAATGCGGATCATTTTAATTTAACTAGCAAGGTGAAAAACCTTCAACAGGCGATAGAGTTATCGGGTATTGAGAAAATATCGCGTCTGATGATTCTACGAGTAGTCTATGTAGTACTCGATCAGTACAAGATTAGTGGTGTCGATATGCCTTCCTTCTGGCAGGACTGCCTGCGTCATGCAGTGAGTGCCAGGATGATTGGTGAGCTGATCGGGCTGGATTCCGGGCGTTGCTTCGTTGCAGGGTTCATGCAGGATATTGGCTTTCTGTTACTGTTTTTTAATGCTCCAGATAAAGGCGTTCTGTGGAAAGAATTTCACAAACGTGAGCCTGAAGCTCGTATGCAAATGGAGATGAATACATTCGGCCAGCAGCATGAAGAACAATTGATGCTGTTTATGCAGAAGTGGAAAATTTATGAGGATATGCAAGTTGCGCTGTCGTCACATCATGCTTCAAACGATGAGCGTAAAGATGATTTTGATTCGCAGTTAAGTGATGTGCTGAATTGTGCTGACTGGCTTTCAGCAGTTTATACGGCAGATGATAAAAGTTATGTGATTAATCGTTGTAGAAAGATACTGGCTGAAGTTTTCTATATGGAACCATATCGTGCCGAAGAATTACTCGAAGCGATACCCGATGAAATAGAGTTGACAGCAAAGGCAATGGGTATAGAAATCACAGAACACATTGCATTTTCACAGATTCTCTATCAGGCCAATATTCGCCTGAATGAAGATAACGTAAATTTCCAGGAGCTAACCCTCAGGCTTGAGCAGGCACTTGATGAACGTGATCGACTGGCTGCTGAACTTAATCGGGACCTGAATCTTGCAAGAGAAATACAACAGAGTCTGTTGCCTATAAGTTATGCCGATAACTACCCTGTCAATGGTATTAATATTTCAGCAAAAATTTTATCCGGTGACTTTTATGACCATTTTGAGCTGTACAATGGGGATATCTATTTTAATCTCGGCGATGTTTCAGGCAAAGGTGTTAATGCGGCATTATTAATGGCAAAAGCCAGTAGCTTGTTTCGCTGCCTTGGTAAGCGTATAGAAGAGCCGGGCGAGCTGCTTTATGAAATTAATAATGAGCTATGTGAAACATCAATCCATGGCATGTTCGTTACGATGGTTGCAGGAAGGTATAGCCCCCAGACAGGTGAAATAATACTTGTTAATGCGGGTAATCCTCCTGCATTATTGTTTTCGAATAATGGTATCTGTCGTGAATTTGAGGCCACGTCTCCACCGCTTGGCGTGATGCCTGATACCATATATACAGAATATCGTTTCAATCTTGATAACGGCAGCCTGTATATCTATTCAGATGGAGTAACTGAAGGCTATGTCAATGAACAGTCGATGCTTGAGCTTGGAGGGTTATTCAAGCTTATCGCAACAATGGATCGAAACCTGTCTGCCACCGAGCGATTGCAGCACATTGTTAGCAAGTTTACAAACAACGACTATCCACTGCGTGATGATGTGACCCTGCTGCTATTAGAAAAACCGAGAAAATTTGCTTATGAAAAAGATTGAGCGTATTCATTTCCTGTCACGAGCAGAACAGCTTGCGCCACTAAGGCAATTTGTGCGTGATCTGGCCAGGCGACAGGGGTGTTGCGAAGAGAACCTTGAGCACATGGTGATGGCTATTAATGAAGCGTGTATGAATGTTATTCAGCATGCATATCATGGCAAGGATGATGGTGAGATTGTGATTGAGTTCTGGCAGGATGGAAATGAGCTATTAATTCGCATACTGGATTTCGCAGAATCTGTTGAGCTTGAAAATATCCAGTCTAGAGATCTTGATGATGTAAGGCCAGGAGGCCTTGGCGTACATCTGATACACGAGGTAATGGATGTTGTTGAATATAAGAACCAGGTAGATTCAGCAGGGAACGTGCTTGAAATGAGAAAAACACTTGGTAATCCGTCATCATGCTCGGTTACCAACAGAACATAGAGAGATAACTATGAAGTATCCGCTCAGCGAATATAAAAATTATAAAGTGTTATCGTTGTCAGGCGAAGTAGATCTGAATGAATCACCACAGGCACGGCAGCAGATATTAGAATGTATCAAGCAGGGTAATAACCTGCTGGTTGACCTGTCTGCGGTTGAGTATATCGATAGTTCTGGTGTTGCAAGTCTTGTAGAAGGTTTCCAGAATGCACGTGCACAGCAACTTGTATTTGCGCTTGTGGGTGTGAGCTCTTCAGCCATGCAGGTTTTACAATTATCACGACTCGATACTGTTTTTACAATATATGATTCACTAGAAGATGTAAGCCAGTAGCCAGTGACTATATGAAGCAACGTATCGAACAACTTGGCAAAACGACAGTAAATGCAATCGAGGAACTGGGTTATGCACTGGTTATCCTTTATGAAAGTATTTACTGGTTAGTACTGGGTAAACGAAACAGGCAGTCGGTGAGTATTACGCTGATTTTTTCACAGGCCATGCAGATTGGTGTGTCTGCAGTTCTGATTGTGGCGGTACTCTGTTTTTCAGTGGGTATGATGCTCGCTATGCAGGGTCTGGAAACCTTAAAGCCGTATGGGGCACAGGCCCAGGTTGTTACGGGCATAGCGCTCTCAGTCAGTCGAGAATTCGCTGCCCTTATAACGGGTATTATTGTGGCCGGTCGTTCGGGTTCCGCACTAGCTGCACGCATCGGTACAATGAAGGAATCCCAGGAGATAGATGCATTGCAGGTGATTGGTATAGATCCCGTGCGTTACCTGGTTGCGCCGGCACTGGTTGCGATGTTAATTGCAATGCCCTTGTTAACGGTTATTGGCAATATAACGGGTATGCTGGGGGCAGCGGTATTTACCCTATATGAAATGTCTATGCCACTCGAAGTGTATATGAGTCGTAGCTTTGATGTTATTGCTGTTGATGATCTTATGCAGGGAATAATAAAAAGCATGGTATTTGCTGTGCTGATCGTTATTGTCAGTGTGATTAATGGTTTTCAGGTGAAAGGTGGTGCGGAAGGAGTAGGGCTGGCCACAACCCGTTCGGTAGTTATGTCGATTAGCGCCATTGTTATCGCCGATATGATATTTACTTTCTTTCTAACTCAGTTGTGAATTAAATATGGCAATCGGAGATTCAGAAACTAAAGCAATTGAAGTGGAAAACCTGGTGACTCATTATGGTGATCGAAAAATACTTGATGATATCAGTATGGATGTTAACCAGGGTGAGATTATGGTTATCATGGGAGGAAGTGGTTCAGGTAAAAGTACTTTTTTGCGTTATTTGCTTGGTTTGCAAAAGCCGACATCGGGAAGTATTAAATTACTGGGCTCTGATATTACCCGAATGACATCAAACCAGCTGCACCAGATGAAAAAAAATATCGGAGTTTCGTTCCAGGGTGGTGCACTTTTTGGGTCGATGACAGTGGCCGAAAATATACAGTTACCACTGCATGAGCATAGTCGTCTCGACAGGAATACAATGGAAATAATGAGCCAGATGAAGCTGGAAGTCGTTAATCTGGCTGGCTTTGGTGATCTCATGCCTTCACAGTTATCTGGTGGGATGATTAAAAGAGCAGCCCTTGCCAGAGCTATTATACTGGATCCGAAGTTACTCTTTTTTGATGAGCCATCTGCTGGCCTCGATCCCGTTGTTTCTGCAGAGCTTGATGAATTGATACTACAGCTCAAAGATGCGATGAAAATGACGATCGTAGTTGTTACGCATGAGCTGGAAAGCGCCTTTAAAATTGCAGATAGAATTACCGTACTCGATAGAGGCAAGATACTGATGACGGGTACGGTGGAAGAAGTTCGTAATAGTCAGAATGAACGTATTTATAATCTACTTCATCGTCAGCCACGCAGAGACAAGGTAGATGTTGATGAATACCTCACAAGACTAACAGGTAAGAAAATTACGCATTTGAATAACACTGTTCATGGGCAGGATAACTGATAGCATTTTGATATGAAGAAAGAAAATATAAACTACTTTATGGTTGGACTGTTTACATTGTTTGGCTTTCTACTATTTCTATTCATACTGATGCGTATTGGTGGAGGGCAGGTGGGCACGGATGAATACTTTGTAATATTTGATAATGTAACAGGTGTAAAAGACGGTGTTGTCGTAACCTACAGTGGATATGAAATAGGTTCAGTGAAAAGCCTCAGGCCACTCGTTGAAAAAGGTAAAACCCGTTACCAGTTAAGTTTACTGGTTAAATCGGGATGGCGTATTCCAGTTGATAGCAGGGCGCAGATTGTGATGCCTGCGGTGATAGCTGACAAGCAGATTGAAATAACCCAGGGTATTGATGAAAACAGCCTGAAACCGGGGGATACAATAAAAAGTGTTGAAGCGGTCGATATTATGCAGCTGGTTGATTCGATTGCACAGGAACTGAATCAGTTTGTACCTCAGTCGACTCGAAGTGTTAATCAGTTGCTGCAGAAGTTACATGCATCAGCAGATCAGGTTGGCCTTATACTGAGTGATCAGAATGTTTCTCACCTGAATAACCTGTTTGTGCATGCAGATGCATCTAGCCAGAGTTTGTCGCAGCTCGCCGAAAGTTTTAACCGAATTAACCTGCAGTTGAATTCTATTCTTGATAAGACCGATCATCTACTGGATGATAACAGCGAAGATATTCGTTATACCGTAATCGAAATGAAAAAATCAATAGACAGCGTTTCATCCAGAATTGAATCGGTGATGTATAACCTTGATGCAACAAGCCAGAATATGAATGAATTTAGTCGCACATTACGCAATAATCCGGGCGCTATTATTGGCAGTAAGCCGCCTGCCGATAATCATGCCGTAAAGTAAGGATATTTATGCTCAGCAAAATTATTTTACTACTGTGTGTTTCCCTGCTAACTGCCTGTAGTCTGGGTGGGTCTGTTCCACGAGATCATTACTATCGAATTGCGGAAATAAATATTACTCCACTGGACAGGGAGTTATTTACCCATATTGTCATCAAGCCGGTTAAGGTGAGCGGGCTTCTGCATGAGCGCGCCATTCTCTACGTGGAAAAACTGAGACCTCTTGAGTTGCAGCGTTACCATTATCATTTCTGGTCACAGACACCGGCAAGTCTTGTGCAGCAGGCATTAGGCCAGGCATTTTCTTCGAGTCTTGCCGCAGGGCGTGTCAGCCTTGAACTGGGTGAACAACGCGCAGATCTTGTAGTTGATAGTCGTTTGCTGAAATTCGAGAGACAGATTGATGGCGATGTGGCGTCTATCGAAATAGAGCTGGAAGTTTCTACGCGTCATCGAGATGGAAGTTACTGGAGCAGAACATACCGTGTGGCCAACCAGCTGGACACACTTGCTATGCATGATAGTGCACAGGCTTTTAGCGAGAGCCTGCAGCAGATAATGCAAAAATTGATTGACGATATTCAGTCGACGCACTCTCAGTTGTAAATTCTTACAGATTTCCCGATTTGCGCTAAAGATTTCTGCCTGGCAGCCGATATATACCTCAGGTACATAACTAGAGATTTTTCATGCTAATCAGTAACCAGCAGGCCCTGCAGCAGAAAGGCAGCTACCGTGAGTTTAACGGTGCTGTATTCAGTGATGTCAGTTTCGGCTTTATTCCGGCATTCAAGAACCTGCAGGACGAGCAGATACACCTTTCAATGGACCGTAATGGTGAGCTTTCACTCATGCATATCTTCGACAGCCTGCCGGGTGACTGGGTTAATGAGCGTGATGAAAAAGGCAGGGCAGTCAGCCTGCAGCCTTCGGTAATTGCAGGCTTCATGCGCAATGCAGAGTTCTATACCCTAAGTGAACTGATGGGCGCAATAAAGGACAGTTAAGAGAACCTCCAGGCTATTATTCTGCGGGTGCTTTACAGTTTCAGCCCCTGGGTAATATCTTCTCCCCACACTTTAAGCTCATTCAGCATTGCTTTCTGGTTCTCGCTGAGTTGAGTATTTAATAGCTGTTCATCTACGGCAGCTATGAAACCCTCGTAATCCAGGTCTGTATCGGTTTGTTTTGTAGTAAACCGTTGTCGACGGTAGGCATCCCAACGTTGCTGTTCTTCTTTATTCAAGGTGTCAGGGTAATTGCGGGCCCGGTAGCGAAATAGCATCTCCGGAATGCGTGGATCTTCAAAGTTGAATCCGGCTGTGCTTAATTCCTGAGGATTTAGCTGGCGAATCTGCTCCATTCTTTGACGATCATTCGGACTGAAGAAGCCCCCACTGTATAAACTTCTATCCGGGTCGTTTTCTTCAGCAAAAGAATTGTGACTAAACACCCTGTTAAGCTTCTCTTTCAGGCCAGTTGCCTGCTGTAACACTTCCAGGTGTTCCTGATGCTGGTTTCGATCCAGTTTTATACGTTTTTCAGAGGCTTCATCCAGCGTGTTGAGAGGTGCTACCACCGGACATTTATTGATGTGAATCGTCTTCAGTGGTATTCGTTCAATGCCTTCTCCGAGCTCAGCGGCAGGCGTGTAAAGACGTTCAATAATGTCTTCGGCAGATAGTGTTAACAGGTCATCAGGAGAGTAACGTAAGTCGAATACTATAATGCCATTCTTGTTAGTGGGATGTTGTGCCAGCGGGTAAACCATAGCGGTATTACACACTTCACCGGGATACATTCCTGAGGTGTGTAGTACAGCCTGGGGTTGATAGAGATTGAGTAACTGGCCAAGTTTCTGTTTGTTTTTATGCTCGAATACAAAGTTGAATAACCTGGGCTGCTTATCTCGA
>JBFHVK010000124.1:0-8400 GCA_041589615.1 Gammaproteobacteria bacterium
AGCCTGCCGAATAAAACCCTCTTCTGGGATCGTATAAGAACATCCATTGCACGTTCACAACGTAAGCAGACACAGTTTGGCCTGATGTTTATTGATCTCGATAATTTCAAACAGTTAAACGATACCTATGGTCACCATTATGGTGACCAGTTCCTCATTGCCCTGAGTATGCGACTAAAAAAATCATGCCGTCAATCAGACACCCTGTGCAGGTTTGGGGGTGATGAATTTGTAATTATTATGGAAGATATCAGGAACATTGACGACCTTGGTAACATGGCCAGTTTCCTGCATCATCAAATGGTTGATGAAGACTATGTGATTGATAATCTAAAAATGCATGCTGAAGTTAGCATTGGTGTTGCTGCCTATCCAGAACATGGCAAGGATAGTGAAAGCCTGTTACAGCATGCCGATGAAGCCATGTATGCAGCGAAACGCGCGCATAATCGTTATCGAATCTATTGTAATACAGGTGATATGAGCCACTCGCACTAAATACCAGGGAGGAGTATGAAAGCTGTTTTATTTGATCTCGATGGTGTTATTTATCAGGGTGATAGACAAATTGAGGGCTCCAGTGAAGTTATTTCCTGGATTCAGGAGAAAAATATACCCCATTTATTTGTCACCAACACCTCTTCAAGACCTCGTAGCCAGATAATCTCAAAATTAAAGCGCTTTAATATAAACACCACCGAGGACAGGTTGTTCACCCCGGCTATCGCAGCATCGGAGTGGCTTAGACAACACCATCCTGGTGAAAAAGTCGTATTATTCGTTACTGAGGAAACAAAGAAAGATTTCAATGAATTTCCAGCAGGAAATGAAATAGACGAGGATATCTGTGCCGTAGTTATCGGCGATCTTGGTGAAGCATGGAGCTACGCACGGCTAAATAGTGCCTTTCGCATACTTATGCACTCAAATAAACCTGAGTTACTTGCCCTTGGAATGACACGTTACTGGCAGGCAGACGACGGATTAAGACTTGATGTCGCTCCTTTCGTAAGTGCACTTAGTTATGCAAGCAACACACAGGCAAAGATAATGGGTAAACCAGCTGCAGAATTCTTCCATGCGGCCCTTAATTCACTGGGATACCCGGCTAGTCAGTGCCTTATGCTGGGTGATGATATACGCAGTGATATCGATGCAGCTCAACAAACAGGTATAAAGGGTATACTGGTTAAAACAGGTAAGTACCGGCCCACTGATATGAACCTGGGCATTACACCAGATGCTGTACTGGACTCAATTCGTGATTTCCCGCAATACTGGGATGAAATCAGGGATTAAAATGGACGTGAGTATATGTAATTGTATTAGCCAATTGCTGGATATATAGTAGTGAAGCATTAAAAAAGGGGCTTAACGCCCCTTTATTTTACTTCTTTTTCTTCGCTACGCGTTTCTTACTACGCTTTTTAGCAGGTTTTTTAGCTGCTGGCTTCTTAGCTGGTGCAGGTGCACCTGCAAGTGCTTTTACCATTGCTTCAGAACGCTTTTCGCTTTCTTTAGTCTGGGCTTTAACGTCTGCTGTCTTAGCTTTAACCTCAGCTAGCTTTGCTTTTAACACAGCTAATGGGTTAGCTTTTTTAGCAGTTGTTTTCTTCTTAGCTTTTTTCTTTGCGGCCATCTTAAACACCAATGTTGTTATGAGTGGATATAATATTATCTTTTTATAAAAAAGAATACATCTTATTATATATGAAATATGTAAATTACAAGTTATTTTTTCATTTTTTTTTAAATATTTTTAATATTTGCGCCGCTATATGAATTACAGGTCATTCAAAATATGCAAATCTGCATACTTTAATAACAGTGTATTCTTCTCAACTTTTGGTAGATTATTTACAACCAGGGCATAGGAATGATCAATAAATTTCTTTAACTCACGATCATCAATACTGCCATCAAGAATCACTGTGTTCCAGTGCAGTTTATTCATATGATATCCGGGAATAACCGCGTCATAAATATCTCTTAATGCAGCGGCTCTGTATGGCTCACACTTGAGATTCATCTGGGCTATATTATCTTTAACAGACAGTGTCGCGAACATCTTCTGTTTAACCTTAAACACCGCCACATCTGCCCCAAAAGGGTAGTCTTCTATTGATTCCGGCTTAGTCAACAAGATCTTCTTCGCTGCCTGGTAATCCATGTCCTGACCTCCTGTTTGTTCAATCAATCAAGTATTTATACCGGCTGAATAATCACTTTGGAATAAAGACCGATGCTTCAATATTATAATGATGAATCAATGTGATTAAGCTACAAAATGACACTATAGACATGTTTATACTGAAATTTCCGCACCAGGTTGTATTCCATGCGAAGCTATGACTGATGCAGTTTCGATGGATTAGATATGGCCTGTAGCAGGCTCAGCTTTATTAGATGCAGTCAAACGTCAACATATTCCATCCGATCGTTACTATGATCTCCAGCCATGTATGCCTTTGAGACTATCCTGTCGGATAGTTCTTTTCCTGTCTTGATATACAACGAGATATTTATAGACAATATATGGAGGATTAAAACAGAAAAGCCATGTTAATTAACATGGCTTTTAGACAATTTAGCTGTATTTGAGACAGTTTAACGTATGATTCCCCGCTCTGACTGCTGAATAAAGTCAGCCATCAGTTTTACTTCAGGGTAGTTATCAATTAACTCCCGGGCTTCCGACATTACCTGCTCTCTTGGCTTGCGGGAACGAACCATGAGCTTATAGGCATTAACTATTGCCCGTATCACTTCATCGGAGTAGCCCCTGCGTTT
Organism: Gammaproteobacteria bacterium; assembly: GCA_041589615.1. GTDB lineage: Bacteria > Pseudomonadota > Gammaproteobacteria > SZUA-229 > SZUA-229 > SZUA-229. The sequence continues at coordinate 2,791 of JBFHVK010000124.1, forward strand.
CAGGCCAACCTTATTGATGCCACTTGCTTTTCCATAATTACTGGCAACGATGATATAAGGAGGAACATCCTGGTTTATAATGGCACCCATACTGGTAAAACAGTGCGCACCAATCTTGCTGAACTGATGAACCAGTGTAAATCCACCTAGAATCGCATGATCCCCTACCTCTACATGCCCTGCACAGGAAGCAGAATTGGCGAAAATAATATGGCTACCAATCTGGCAGTCATGCGCGATATGCACATAAGCCATAAGTAAATTATTATCGCCAATACGGGTGATATTCCCGCCATCTTCCGTGCCTCTGGAGATAGTGACAAACTCTCTGATGGTATTATTGTCACCAATTTCCAGGAACGATGTCTCGCCACTGAATTTGAGGTCCTGTGGATCCTCACCTAGTGAGGCAAACTGATAGACTCTGTTGTTTTTTCCAAGCCGCGTGGGTCCATTAATAACTACATGAGGACCTATATTACAGCCAGCACCGATTTCAACGCCTGCCCCTATAATACTGTATGGGCCAATGCTTACATCATCAGCTATCTTTGCAGTTTCATCGATAATGGCGGTTTGATGTATCACCTGGGGCTCTCTCCGCGAATCTTGACTCGTTTATTAACTTAGGCAGGCTTATCTGTTGCCGCACACATAATCGTAGCACTGGCGGCCAGTTCACCGTCTACCAGCGCCTTACAATCAAATTTCCAGATGGAACGCGCACGTTTTAGCAGCTCGACTTTAAGTGTGAGCACATCACCTGGAACAACCTGGCGTTTAAAACGAGCACCATCTATACCAACAAACAGGTATAACTGGTCTTCATTTGGGTCTTCGTCCATGGTTTTAAAACCGAGCAGTCCTGTAGCCTGGGCCAGTGCTTCCATTATCAGGACACCTGGCATAACCGGATAGTCAGGGAAGTGCCCCTGAAAAAAGGGCTCATTAATCGTGACATTTTTAACCGCGGTCAGGTGTTTGCCTGCTTCATAGTCCAGAACTTTGTCGACCAGCAAAAAGGGGTAGCGATGAGCCAGAAACTTCTTGATTTCCCCTACATTCATTGTGTTCACAATAACACCTCAACCTTTATCTTCTAATTGTTTTTCAAGCTGTCGTATTTTACGTGCCATTTCATCCAGTTGCCTGAATCTTGCACTATTTTTACGCCAGTTACGTGTTTCATCAATAGGTGTATTAGATGAATATGAGCCAGGCTTTGTCAGTGACTTTGAGACCATTGACATCGCAGACACTATAACATTATCCACAATCTCGACATGATCCCTGACACCGGTCATACCACCAAATATGCAGTGCTTTCCAATACGGGTACTACCGGCAATGCCTACACCACGAGACATAATGGTATGCTCACCTACATGAACGTTATGAGCAATCTGTACGTGATTATCCAGTTTAACACCATCCTCAACAACGGTATCCTTCAGGGCTCCCCTGTCAACGACAGAACATGCGCCGATTTCTACATGGTTGCCAATAACAACACCGCCCACCTGAGGAATTTTCAGCCACTCACCCTGCTCATGTTCAAAGCCAAAACCGTCTGAACCTATGACAGCAGAAGAATGGATTATACAGTATTCTCCAATTCGACAGCCATGGTACACGGTAGAATTTGCGTATAAATGTGTTCCTCTACCAATCTGGCTATTTCTGCCGATCACCACTCCGGCATCAATACGTACATCTTTCCCAATCGTCGCTCCGTCTTCTATCACTACATTAGCTGCTATCACCGCTGTATCTTCAATAACGGCAGTGTCTGCAATAACTGCAGTAGGATGTATACCCGGATCAGGTTTATATTCCGGGTAGATTAACCCGACCAGACGCGCATATGCAGCCCTGGGATTAGCAACGACTAATGCAGGTACAGGTGAATCAGATAAAAGTTCTTCACTAAGAATAACTGCACTCGCCCGGGTAGATTTAAGATGAGGCAAGTATTTACTATCATTTACGAAACTAATCGAACCTGATTCAGCCATATCAATGGGTGCGATTGAAGTAATTTCAATATGCGCATCACCTTCAAGACGCGCACCCAGATGATCAGCAAGTTGTTTCAGGCTATAGCTCATCGAGATATTCTCTTATGATTAATTAGCTTTCTTATTTACACGTGACAGAATTTCTTCGGTAATGTCAATGTGATCAGCCACATACATAACACCTTCATTTACAATCAGGTCATATTTTTTTTCTTTGGCAAATTTCTGCGTAACTTCAAATACTACTTTTCTAAAAGCATTCATTTCAACTTTACGAACTTCCTGAAGTTCTTTCTCCAGCGCCATACCCTTCTGGCGATAATCACCTACCATTTTGTTCAGCTTATCTTTAGACGAAGTCAGTTTGCTTTCTGACATGAGTAACTCATTTGTTTTTATTTCTTTTTCGAGTGCCTTTATGTCCGCAACCAGGGAATCAAGTTCCTTTTTAGGGCCGCTGAATTTGTCTTCTATCATCTTATCAATGCCTTTTGCCCTGGCATATTCGTTAAAAAGATGAGTAACATTCACAAAGCCAATTTTCTCCGCATGACTAGCCAGTGGCATCAAAAACATACTGAATAGTGTAAATATCGCAAAAATCTTCTTCATTATTATATCTCCTAGAAAAATGAACCAATACTAAACTGGAATGACTGCTTATCATCACCTGGCTTCTCTTCGACAGGTTGTGCCCAGCTAAAGCGCAAAGGACCGATTGGGGCCAGCCAGACAAATGAAACACCAACTGAACTGCGCAACTCATCAGACTGAAAACCACCATTGAATCCATTCTCAGCAACATCATCCTGCAAGAATACATTACCGATATCATAGAAAACACTAAAACGTACCGAGCTTGGTGGCTTTTCAACAAATGGTACCGGGAATATCAGCTCTGCAGATGCAACTGTCCTGAGATCACCACCTATTGGCTCTCCCAAAGAACCGTCTGCAAGAGATGTTGGCCCCAGTGAGTTTGAGTCGAAACCTCTAACCGTTCTCAGACCACCTGCAAAGAATCGTTCGTAGAAAGGATAGAGTTCAGTATCTCCATACCCCTTACCATATGCAATATCAGTTCTCAGCAAACTGGTAACAGAATCAGTAATCGGAAAATAAAACTTATTACGATAGGTCAGTTTATAAAATTGTATATCACTGCCTGGGGTCATCATATCGAGTAAAACGGACTGCTGATTACCTGTTGTTGCAAATACTGTTCTATTTCGTGTGTCATGGGTATAACTTGCAAGCAGACTGTATCCAGAAACATCGGCACTACTATCGTCGCCATACTGATCGAGAAAACTCTGCACATCGGGGATAACAGTTGTTGAGCCCCTTATAATTTCTGTAACTTCATAACCTGCTCCCAGGCGCACACTATCATACTCAGATAACGGAATGCCAAAAGCAATATTGAGGCCATACGAATTTTGCAGATAGTTAACTATTTCTTCTTCGGAAGCATCTCTCTCGCGGTAAGAAAGCGACAACGTACGACTAATACCATCTATTGTGTAATAAGGGTTCGTAAACGATACACTATACACCTGGTTGGCCTTATCATTATTGAAGTTCATTGCGAGTCTTTCGCCAGTACCATTGAGATTTTCCATGGTAAGACCAAGGTTAAACACGAAACCCTGATTCTGCGAGAAACCGGCACCAATATTGAAACTTCCAGAGAGTCGTTCCTTAACTTCAATATTAATATCAACCATATCCTGTGTTCCAGGAACAGGGTCTTTACTAACTATAACTTCTTCAATATAAGGCAGCCTCTGCAAGCGTATCTTTGATCGATCAAGCTTACTATTAGCTAACTCACCGCCTTCAAACAGTCGCATTTCACGTCTTAATACTTCATCGTTTGTTTTATAGTTACCTACAAAGTTAATGCGCCTTACATACACTTTTTTGCCTGGATTAACGAAGTAGACCAGATCCACCTTAAGTGTTTCATCATTGATTTCAGGGATTACTTTTACCTTGGCAAAGGCATATCCTTCATTACCCAACCGACGAGTAATCAGGTCCTGGCTATCTATCATTTTATTCCTGGAAAAGATATCGTCAGGATTCAACAAAACAAGCTTTCTCAGCTCAGCCTCATCAACCTTGAGATCACCTGCCAGTTCGACTTTATTAACAGTATATTTATCACCTTCGGTAACATTCATAGTGATATAAATATCTTTCTTGTCTGGAGTGATGGTTACCTGAGTTGAGTCCACGGAAAATCGAACATAACCCCTGTCCTGATAGTATGAACGGATGGTCTCTTCATCAGCTGCCAGTTTTGGTTTGGCATACTCATCCATACTGGTAATCCAGTCCCAGAATCCTGGCACACCCAGTTGCAGTTCTGACAGCAGTGTATCGTCATCATATACCGTGTTACCTACGATATTCACCTGCTTTATTTTGGCAACGACACCTTCTGATATTTTTATATCAATATCAACCCTGTTTCTTTCCAGCTCGGTGACCGTTGTATCTATACGTACTGCATATTTACCGCGACTATAATAGGCCTGCTGTTTTAAACCCAGTTCGATTTTATCAAGCGCTGATGGATTAAAAACGCGCCCCTTCATGATGCCAATATCATTTAGCACCTCGGTCAATTGTTCATCTTCGATATCACTATTACCAGACCAGGTAATGTTGTTGATAGCCGGCCGTTCCAGCACTTCGACAATAAGCGTATCGCCATCCCTGAGTAGTTTCACATCCCTGAAGAAACCGGTTTTATAGAGTTCCTGAATGACATAGGCAGACTGGGATGCATCAAATGGGTCTCCTACCTTCAGGGGCAGGTAGTTAAGCAAGGTACCATCAGGTATTCTTTCCAGGCCCTGCAATTGTATGTCTTCAATAGTAAAACGCTCACTGGCCATAAGTGAGTGTTGAAAGAGTAAGCAGATAAAAACAAGAGATAACGCGCGCAATTTTTTCGCCAGTAAAATTATTAGTTAATTAAACGCTGAATATCATTAAAGATAGCCAGACTCATAAGCATAAATAAGAGAGTTAAACCAATTTGCTGGCCCATTTCCTCAATTTTCCGGGATACAGGTGAGCCTTTGATTATTTCGATGATGTAATACATCAGATGACCACCATCCAGCATAGGAACAGGAAGCAAATTAAGCACTCCAAGACTAACTGAGATCATCGCAAGAAACTTGATATAAGTAAGGACGCCAATGCTAGCAGTAATACCCGCATACTGTGCAATGGTTATAGGCCCCGAAATATTTTCCAGTGCCGCCTGGCCAATGACCATCTTACCGAGTACTTTTAAAGTTAATATGGAAAAGGTCCAGGTTTCATTAATGGCCCTGCCGATTGCTTCAAAGACATTATATTCAACTGTTGTTCTGGTTTGTTCGATGAGTGACTGTGGTACGTCCGGGTATGCACCCATGAAGCCTGTGACATTGCCATCTTTTATTTTTTCTTCGGGTGTAAGTAGCAGCTGATACTGTTCACCATCACGCTGAACCGTCAAATCGAGTGTTTTTCCTGCACTAGCCTGGATAATTTCTACAAGCTCTTCCCAGTCACTAATCGGGTTCTGATC
>JBFHVK010000125.1:0-8311 GCA_041589615.1 Gammaproteobacteria bacterium
ACTGGATGGCATATTTAGCGCTTCCAGCCAGGGTTTTATCCCTAATGGCACAATAAATGTTAGTCTGCGGCTGCTGTTGTGCTGTGATAGTGCTTTAACAGATGCCAGGTCCAGTGAGTCATAGTGATCATGAGATATCAGTACGACATCAATATCAGGTAAATCCTCTATTCTATATGCAGCTGGAATGACTCTGGCAGGGCCACCCCATGACACGGGTGATGCGGAATTTGAAAATTGAGGATCGGTTAATATATTCAAACCTCTAAATTTCAAAAAGAAAGTGGCATGCCCTATCCAGGTAAGCGTGGTGCGAGTACTTTCCAGGTGTAATAAATCAGGTTGCAATCTGGCGTACTTGAAATCATAGGCATCAGCACCCGGTATGGATTTGAAAAATCTTTGCCAACGCCATTTGATAAAATCCCAGGCACCCTTATTAGAGTCATTATATTCAATATTGCGAAAGCCTGATGCTGTATGGTGGGCTTTACTGGCATCATAATACTTACTGTAGCCACATGACAAAAGCAGGCTAGCGGTAAAAGTAATTATTATAATATGCTTAAGTAAATTCAAAAGAAACAGACAACCCTGTAAATACAGCACGCATGATAATTAGCCGAAACAGCCAGTCACACATTAGGCTAGTCTAATACAGCTTGATATAAAGTATCACATTGCAGCAATATAACAGCTAAACTAAACTATATTACATTATAATAAAATTCAACGGATATGAAACAAAGCAACATCAGCTCAACCTTATTAATCCTTTACATATGAAATAAATGTTGGATGCGATGATTAAATCATTGAAGAATCAGTACACATTACAAACCATATTCCTGTCTTTACTTTGCACCCTACTGACGGCAGTATTTGCCATCGTGACTATCGGCTGTTCTGACAAAACCGAACCTGAGAATGAACTACCACAAAACCTACGCATTGGAATACTTCCCGATGAAAGCAAAGAAGTACTACAAAGACGTTATACCCCACTACTTAAACACCTTTCTACTGAACTGGGCGTAAATTATGAGTTAATAATTAGCGAAAATTATCAGGACCTGTTGAATCAGTTCATTAACAAACAGGTTGATCTGGCTTATTTTGGTGGCGTCACCTATGTAAATGCAAGACACGAAGCAGGTGCTATTCCGCTAGTCATGCGTGATATTGATTCCCGATTTACAAGTTACTTTCTAAGCCTGGCGAGTCACCCAGGAGAAAAACTTGAGGATTTCAAAGGACAAACATTTAGTTTTGGATCTAAATTATCTACATCTGGTCATTATATGCCAAGATTTTATATGGAAGAGAAAGGCTTAATCCCCGAATCTTATTTTTCTACTATTAAATACTCAGGCGCACATGACAAAACCGCCTATTACGTCAGGGATGGAATTGCATCAATCGGTGTAGCTAACTCTAAAATTATTGATAAAATGCTAGAAGATAAACGACTGGATGCAAGCCACATAAAGATAATATGGGAAACCCCACCATACGCAGATTATGTATGGGCAGTTCAAAACTCCTTTTCTGAAGATGCTAAAAGAAAACTAAGAGAGGCCTTCCTGACATTAACTCCTGCAAACGAAAAACATCTTGAAATTCTCCAGGCGATAGATTCAGGCGGTTTCATACCTGCATCAAAAGATGATTTTGAAGGGCTTTATAAGCTGGTTTACCCTGTAGACCAGAGCAACTAATACGTTTTTATGTTTAAGAAAAATAGTAAAAAATCAGAAATTTTTGATTATATATGGTATTTATTAACTATTACTCTTCTGCTCGCTTTCAGTATATCCGGCTTATTTTATTGGCAAGAAAGAAGCGAACATATAAGCAATGACAGAATTTCAAATTATCACAATACTTCGCTGCATAATTTAGACATAATACATATAGAAATATTGAACCTTAAAATACCCCACACAGCACAAAACACATCTAACAGCAAACACATAATTGATCAGGCCATATCAAACTTAACAGAAACACAGAAAATATATGACGATATAGATCTGGAATACCTAACAAAACAGCTAGAAAAAAACATTAAAATTCTTAGCTCACTACATCCTAAAGATAATGAGAAAAACCTAAAAGCAATCAAATCAGAACATTTAGACGCCATTACACTCACAACAAAGCAGCTCACCAAACTACATAAGATAAAAGCATTATCTTTATATGAAAAATCAAAATCTGACGATAAATTCAACATCATTTTAGTAGCCAGCACAAGCACAATCCTTGCAACTCTATATCTCATAGTTGTCCTTAAAACGAAAAAGAAAATCCAGCATATAGTCCAGAGCCAGAAAGATTCTGAAAACAGCTTAAGGGATGAAAAAAAGCTTATACATACCACCTTAAATTCAATTGGTGATGCAGTAATTACAACAGACAAAGAAGGAAAAATAACTTTATTAAACCCGATTGCAGAAAAACTATCCGGTTGGAGCAATGATGAAGCACAGGGCAAATACATTAATAACATTTTCAAAATCATCGACACGACCACTAGATATGATCTTGAGAACCCAGTTGAGAAGGTATTAAAACACAATAAAATAGTTTACCTTAGCAATAACGCTACGCTAATTTCCAGAGATGGTACGGAATATCATATATCAGACTCTGCAGCACCAATACTTGATAGCAAAAAGACCATACTTGGAACAGTACTCGTCTTCAACAATATAACTGAGCAATACATATTGAGACGAGAATCAGAAAACTCCAAACATCGTCTTGAATCAATCATGAATAACTCTCCTGAAATCATTTACGTAAATAACATTGCTGGAAAATTAACATATGTAAATAATATGTTTGAAAAAGCATTCAATACAAAATTCGAAAAGACATTAAATAAATCACTCAGTGACTTGATCCCAGATGAATCAGCTCAAGCCATTGAAGCGAATGAAAAAAAAGTTCTAGAACTACCAGGAGCACATGAATTTGAAGAAAACATTTTTATAAATAATATCGTACGCACATTCATGTCTACTAAATTTCCAATATACAACAATCTAGGTATCATCGAAGGCGTGTGCTCAATATCTACAGACATCACAGAGCGCATAGACAGAGAAAAGCATCAACGACAAGCCCAGAAGATGGAGTCGCTAGGTAAACTCACCGGCGGAATAGCACACGACTACAACAATATACTCGGCATCATAACCGGTTATACTGACCTTCTAATTGAACAACTAAATGACAAGCCAGAATTAAAGAAATTCGCAACAGAGATCGGGCGCGCAAGTGATCGTGGTGCAAAACTCACGAAGAAACTTCTTTCTTTTACAAGAAAAAAACAGGCTCAACAAAGCACACTAGATATCAACAAAGTACTACTTCAACAACAAGAACTACTTGAAAAGACACTAACATCAAGAATTAAGCTAAAAATGGACCTTGACAGAAAATTATGGACTGTACATCTCGATAGTGGTGACCTGGAAGACGCCATTATCAATCTCTGTATCAATTCAATGCATGCTATTGATGGTACAGGTACCATTCAAATACGGACACGCAATGAACATATAAATACAGCAGATGCAGCATTTATCAAATTATCACCTGGTGACTATGTACTTTTAAGTATTACTGATACAGGTTGTGGTATGGATGACGAAATAAAAGAAAATATTTTCGACCCATTCTTCACAACTAAGGGAGAAAGAGGGACAGGGCTAGGACTCAGTCAGGTATATGGCTTCATTGAACGCAGCAAGGGCGCTATACAAGTTTATTCTGAGCCAGATAAAGGCTGTCAGATGGTATTGTATTTCCCACGCCACTACCAGCAGAACAAGACCACAGGAGGCGATTCAATAGAAGCAGATATACCAAATAAGCATGGTAACGAAACAGTACTTATAGTTGATGATGAGCCTTCATTACTCAGCCTCACTCATGAAATACTATCTATGCATGGCTATAGAACATTATGCGCAGAAAGTGCGAGACAGGCACTAGACATACTTAAACAGGAGGACATCAAGCTTGTAATATCTGATATCATCATGCCCGAAATGGACGGCTATGAATTAGCTGCAATTATACAGGATAAATATCCATCCATTATAATCCAGCTATGTAGTGGATATAGTGATGAAAGGAACATCGGCATGGTTGATAGACAACTACAAAGTAATATTCTACATAAACCTTTCCACACCAGGACATTACTTAATACAGTTGAAAAATTACTCAATAGTGATTAGTAAAAACCATAACTCAACAGTCATGAATACTTAATCTACATTATTATTTCCGTAAATACGCTTATAGCGATTATATGTATCCACATTAAATGTAGCCGTAAAGCCGTCACCAGCCTTTAGAGTACCACCAACAACCCCGATGATATCCTTAACTTTCTTCAACTTGTTGACATATTTAGAGGTTTCAATAAAAGCATTCATTGCTTCAGCACTATTACCATTATGATGTGCAATATGGGTATCAATGATATTTTTATAGAAGTAGATCATCGCCTCACCATATGAAAACCTCTGCTCTACTTCGCTTATTCTTGAATTGAATATTTTTTCCTTCTGGATTTCCAGTGCTTGATTAATATAAATTCTAGCAAGATCAATATCTTCTAGCATTTGCTCTATGTCTCTACCATCATTATACTTTCCGGATGTTTCCTTTAACTGTAAATGAGGCGATGTAAACAGTAGAGGCTCATCTGCATTTAATCTTTGATCGAGAGAATAACTATCATCAAGTGATCTTCCTGCCCATCTTATAATTTTCATCGAACTCATTGCCAGCTCAAGATGATGATAAAACTTTTTCATTAACCTGCTAGCTTCAGATCCATAAAAGTTTTTATACAGCTCACTGTTAAGAACATCGGCATCGAGCAATGGATTCCATAACATCCTTGCAAACTGATAATTATTAGGCAACATAGTACCCCATTTATCAACCTCAACATGCATATAATGCATATGACGAATACCAGACTTATAATAGTAGGGCAAATCTTCCGACATTATGTTTGTATACATAACCGGTAACGATGCCAGAAATGAAACATTATAATATTCACCTAGAAACATAGTCCCCTTATAATAATTATCATCTTTTCTTAACCAGCTTTTCATATCGCTATTATGATGATGATTAATTTCTGTGCAATTTGCATCATTCATGGCATGCGAATAGCAGCGCTCTATAGGAAAAAATGTTACTACATTATTATAATAATCAAAGCCTTCAGGTAGTTCTCGTGTTGGCGCTTTACGGGTTTCAAGATACGCTGGTATTGTAAGCACAACCTTACGCTGCAACAGTCCACTCGAAATTGCCTCATCGATAGAATTTCTAACCTGATGAACCAGCATTAACATGCGATCTGTTTCTGAACCAATATCCCGGCACAACTCGCACTCACACCACTTACCAACATCAATTGGCCAGAAATTTATCATATCAGCTTCTGACCACTCCCCATCAATAAGATCATTTATGAAATTCTTACTTATTTCATTAACAGCATGCTTATTACTAGTACAGAAATTTGTACCGTACTTGATTCGATTATCAAAATTTCTTTTACCATTGATAAGCCCAAACCATTCTGGGTGAGCCTCACTGTAACTGAGATTTCCACTATTGTTTACATCACCAGCATAGAGTGGTGATACTGGGTATGGATCTGGCAGATAATTATCATTTTGATTAAACAGGTTATGTTTGTAGGGGTATTCTAATTCTGGATTCAGAAATCGCTTTTGAATCTGATGGCCACCTGTTAAAAATCCAATAGCTCTTTTTCTCAGTGCATTTCTCTCAGGTTGCGCATAAGACCATAAATTAATTCGATTTCTAGCCATCCAGTTAAAGAAGTCTACATCTCCTCGATCATCTTTAGCCCAGAAACCACGGGTGATAAATGCCGGTGATTCCTGCACATTTATAACTGGTAAGCTGAATTTATTCGTAACAGGTATCACCTCATTTAACGAGCCAGGTCCATACCACCTGACCCCCATACTCTGAAGTAATTCGTAAACTCCGTAAAGCGCACCAGCACGATCAGCACCCACAATTAGAACATGCTTCCTGCCATTCTGCTGAATAGTCCTGATAAGGTAGCCCTGTGATTGCATACTGTCTTTATGAATATAATCACTAATACCATAAGCCTCGTATCCATTTAGGTGCTGAATATCTGCAATGATAATACTGTCTACGAATGATAATGAATTTCCAGGCTTTAATACCTTAACTTGCTGGCTATTAGAGGTGATTTTTACTATATGATCTCGCAGTTCCTGCGCTGCAAAGGCCCTTGTGCAGCGACTATCATCCAGTGTATTACCATCATACCAGTCAACTACTTCTTCACAGTTATATGCCTGGTTTATGGATGAATAATCACCAAAATCAGTAATTATATGTATTTCCTCAGCTGTTCTAGAATAACAGGAGGAAATAACTAGAGTGATTGAAAGCAGTAAGCTGCATTTGATGTACAAGCGTTTATACCTGGTAAAAGATACTAACAGGAGAAATAATTATAACTGTTGCGACACTTTCTAATCTTCGTCTGGGACATAATATTCGGTTTGAGTACCTGTATTTGCCTTATCATCAAAAATCTTGAACTCGTTAGCACCAATACGTATCACATCACCATGTTTAAGGCGCTGCTCCTGTATTTTGCTGCTATTTACATAAGTACCATTAGTACTACCAAGATCACGAATATGTATATCCATTAATTCCGGCATATATGGGCTTGGTTGTACATCAATAACAGCATGCTCTCCACTGACCACACCATCTTCAAGCTGAAGACTATTGCCATGGTTTCGTCCAATACTAAACTCACCTTGCTGCAACTCAATTTCAGATACGACGACTGTATTAATGATGTGTTTCAGTATAAGCAATTTGTTAACTCTCCAAATTATTATGTATACTTGAGTATGATCAGAAGATTAGATTTTAGCTCATTTTTACCCTGCTGATATAGACCCCATTCTCAAATATTTAATATTATATATTATACTAAAACCGTTACTTATGAACACAGCTTATAAAACACCCATTTCAGGCTATTCTACTGTATCTGGCAAGCCATAAGTGCTATAAATCAGGTATGTTACCCATTGAAAAAACTGATGTCCTGGTGCAGAGAATCATCCTCATTGAAGGATCTGCAAACCTTCTTGTACTTATAATCAAAGTCATAGTTGGACTATCTACTGGATCAATGGCAATTCTTGCCGATGCCATCCACTCACTCTCAGATCTATCTAATAATGTAATCGTCTGGTTCGTAATGCGCTTCTCGTCAAAACCTGCTGACCGTGAACATCCATATGGGCATAGAAAATTCGAGACTCTATCTGTCTTTATACTCGGATCAATTTTAGTCGTACTCGCATTTCAGATGGCACTCACAGCTATTACAAAGAGTACCATTGAGCCAATCGCAAGCAGCTCACTGGAACTTGTAGTAATGATCTCTGTCCTGATAATTAATTTGTCAGTCACTACATGGGAGCACTACTGGGCCAAACGACTGGATTCTGATATTTTAAGAGCTGATGCATCACATACATTTGCGGATGTTCTTATAACATCCGCTGTCATTATTGGCTGGCAACTTTCTGCTGCCGGCTATCTCCTGGCCGACCGCATTTGTACAGTTTTAGTATCAATATTTGTATTTATTCTTGCTTATAGACTATTCAGGCGTGCCTTACCCATTCTTGTTGATCAATATGCAGTAGATCCATTATTATTAACGAAACATGTCAAAACCATAGACGGAGTGAATGACGTTTACAATATACGGTCTCGCTACAGCGGAAAACATCCGTCAATAGATATGGTTATATCAGTAGACGCAAACCTGACAACTGATGAATCACATAAGATAGCCGACAACATTGAAGAATTATTGAAATCTGAATTCAATACATCAGACATAACTATACATGTTGAACCTGATTTGAAGAAAGGAGATAACAATGCTCATTGAAACTAGCCATATATAGCTCCTAAACTGTCAAATTATACCGCCCCATAACTAATCAACTAGTAAATCATTATACTGCCATGGCGATAATACTATTCTAGCCGTCTTACAGCATACGATAATGCGCCATAAAGTCCTGATTTTTCCTGAGTCACAAGATTAACTTTTAACCCACGAATATTAGAAGTCATTAGTCCTTTATCAGTGAACGCGTCTATAAATGCCTGGCTTTTGAGTCTGGCTCGCAACTTTGGCGCGATACCTCCCGCGATATAT
>JBFHVK010000126.1:0-8209 GCA_041589615.1 Gammaproteobacteria bacterium
AGGGCGCTTTAATTCGCGTCATTCGTATCGCTGTGAATAACCTGGCGGGTGTTCCTTCCATTGTATACGGTGTATTTGGTCTTGGCTTCTTTGTTTATTTCCTCGGTGGTTCTATTGACGAGATCTTTTATCCAGAAGCTGCACCAGCACCTACGTTTGGTACACCGGGTTTATTATGGTCTTCATTAACACTTGCATTACTTACCTTGCCAGTGGTCATTGTTGCTACAGAGGAAGGCTTATCCAGAATTCCACGCGCTTTACGTGAAGGCAGTCTTGCACTAGGCGCAACCAAGGTAGAAACGCTATGGCGCGTTGTATTACCTATGGCAAGTCCAGCAATAATGACAGGATTGATTCTGGCAGTTGCTCGAGCGGCCGGTGAAGTTGCTCCATTAATGCTCGTTGGTGTCGTTAAACTGGCTCCCAGTTTACCACTTGATGGAAATATGCCTTTTTTACATCTCGATCGTAAGTTCATGCATCTTGGATTTCATATATATGATGTGGGATTCCAGAGCCCGAACGTAGAAGCGGCAAGGCCACTGGTATATGCCACTGCCTTTTTACTGGTGGTAGTGATTGTTGCACTTAATCTCAGTGCTATCGGTTTAAGAAACAGACTACGAGAAAAATACCGTGCTCTTGATAACTAATCAGGACAAAGTTTAGGATATTTTATTATGAGTGAATCTATGACAGCAACAATTGATAATTCAGTTATCACTAACAAGGATAAGTCTGAAGAAACAGAGATCTGTCTAAATGTAAATAACCTGAGTCTTTTTTACGGTGAATCCCAGGCGCTTCATGACGTAACATTCAAGATGAAAAAAAATCACGTTACCGCTTTCATTGGGCCGAGTGGTTGTGGAAAGTCGACACTCTTACGTTGCTTTAATCGAATGAATGATTTAATTGATAACGTACGCGTTGAAGGTGAAATTGTACTTGATGGTAATAATATATTTGATCCATCAGTTGATGTTACTGCATTGCGACAACGAGTTGGTATGGTATTTCAGAAACCAAACCCTTTTCCAATGAGTATTTTTGAAAATGTCGCTTATGGATTACGCCTTCAGGGTATTAAAAAACGCAGGATACTCGAAGAGAAAGTGGAGTGGGCCTTAAAAGGTGCCGCGCTTTGGGAGGAGGTTAAGGATCGTCTGGACGAAAGTGCACTAGGCATATCTGGCGGTCAGCAACAACGTCTGGTAATAGCTCGTGCTATTGCCATAGAACCTGAAATTCTGTTACTCGATGAACCTGCGTCTGCACTTGACCCTATATCAACATTGAAAATTGAAGAGTTAATATACGAATTAAAATCCCAGTATACGATTCTTATCGTAACCCATAATATGCAACAGGCCGCTCGTGTTTCAGATGAAACCGCCTTCATGTATATGGGAAACATGGTTGAGTTTGGTGATACCAATACTATCTTCACAAACCCATCAAAGAAACAGACAGAAGATTATATTACTGGCCGTTATGGTTAGATATTTTTGAGGCATACTTATGGAAACAGGTACTACAAGTCAGCATATATCGCAGAAATTTGACCAGGAGATGGAGAATCTCCGCAATCAGGTCTTAAAAATGGGTGGTTTAGTAGAGCAGCAGATAGTAAGTGCTATTGAAGTGTTGCAGGATACAAATGCTACTGGTGCTGAACAGGTTATTCTGAAAGATCATAAAGTCAATGCTCTGGAAGTTAAGATTGATGAAGAATGCACCAGGATTCTTGCCAGGAGACAACCTGCTGCTTCTGATTTGCGTATGGTTGTTGCGGTAATTAAAACAATTACTGATCTTGAACGTATTGGAGATGAGGCTGAAAAGATAGCAAAAATGGCACTGCATATTTCAGAGCAGGATGGTCGTTTTCACTCACAATATGCAGGTATACGTCATCTCGGTGAACAGGTCAGGAAAATGGTTCATGATGTACTGGATGCCTATGCGAGACTTGATGTTGATGCCGCATTACAGGTTGTACGAGATGATGATATTGCTGATGAGGAATATCAGAACCTGATGCGATTACTCATCACCTACATGATGGAAGATCCTCGCGTTATCTCTGAAGTTATGGATGTTATCTGGGCAGCTAGAGCACTGGAGCGTATTGGAGATCATGCAAAAAATATTGGTGAATATGTTATTTACCTTGTTAAAGGTAAAAATATTCGTCATGTTGACCTGGAAGAAGTCGAGAAAGATATATTATCATGAAGCATGCTACCGTCCTGCTTGTTGAAGATGATCCCGGAATACAGGATATGCTTCAATACTCACTGTCCAGTGATGGCTATACCATACTGTCAGCGCTTACAGTTAAGGACGGATGGGATATAATAGAAAACAAGGCTATTGATATAGTATTGCTAGACTGGATGTTACCAGACAATAGTGGTATAGATTTACTTCACCGTATCCGTAAGTATCATTCGATGCTGCCAGTGATTATGGTCACTGCAAAAACTGAAGAAGAAGACCGTATACTTGGATTGGATGTGGGTGCTGATGACTACATCACCAAGCCTTTTTCAGTTCGGGAATTAAAGTCAAGATTACAGGCAGTATTACGTCGAACTATGCCTGATGAACAACCGATTCAGATTGGTAAACTCTACCTCGACCCTGTCAGCCAGCGTGTTAAGGTTGGTGATTCACTGCTTGATTTGTCTCCAACAGAATTCAGGCTGCTACATTACTTTATGGCACATACAGACAGAGTTTTTTCAAGAGCCCAGTTGCTTGACCAGGTATGGGGCACAGATGTCTATGTTGAAGAAAGAACTGTTGATGTACATATACGACGTTTAAGGAAACAGTTAGAACCCTTTAACCTTGCAGCTTTGCTGCAGACTGTCCATGGCAGTGGTTATCGATTCTCGAGGCAGTTATGAATACCGGGTTTAAACGGGAAATAGAACTACTGGTTTTCTGGTTTTTCTTTCTGCTTATTGTAGGTGCTTTATCTGGAAGTATTCTGCAGGTTTTATTTCTGGGTATGATTGTCTATATTGCCTGGACATTCTTCAATCTTAAACGTCTTACCGACTGGCTAGATAAACCTTCCAAGGATATACCCGAAGCCTGGGGTGTCTGGGAAGAAATATATTATAGATTGTATACAATCTATAAAAGAAATCGTAAAGCAAGAAAAAAACTAACAAACATGTTAGCGAGATTCCAGAAGTCAACACAGGCTTTACCTTATGCAACAGTTGTTTTAAATAATAATGATGAAATTGAGTGGTTCAATCCAGCAGCACGTCATCTTTTCAATTTTCATCATAAACGGGATATAGGTCAAAGAATAGATAACCTTATTCGACAACCCGCTTTTACCAGTTACCTGTTCAAGAAAAAGTTTAAGAAACCACTGGATTTTCTATTTCACCAGAAACATATTATTCTGAATATAACTCCCTATGGAAGTGGTCAATATCTGTTAAGTGCGCGTGATACTACACAGCGGCGTAAACTTGACGAGATGCGCAGGGACTTTATATCTAATGCTTCGCATGAATTGCGCACACCAATCACAGTTATGTCCGGTTATATAGAAATGCTTAGAGAATGTGAAGATGATGTAACTGGAATGCCACTACAGAAAATACAGGCACAAACTCAACGTATGGAGTCTATTATTTCTGAACTGATTGGTTTAGCAAAACTTGAATCGTCAGCAGAAATAGAAGATCCTCCGACTGTTGATTCCGATAAGTTACTTAATGAAGTTTTTCAGGAAGCAATGGCGCTTGATAACAACCGCCATCAATTAACAATTTCTGTCGACCAGGTAGAACTCAAAGGCAAATATGACGAACTTCGTATGGCTTTCTCAAATTTGTTAACAAATGCTATTCGCTATACACCTGAAGGCCGTTCAATAGAACTATTTACTATGGTAGAAGATAGTGGAGTAAGTATTTGTGTTAAAGACCAGGGGATAGGTATTGATTATCAACATATTCCTCGATTAACTGAACGTTTTTATCGTGTTGATGAAGGTCGTTCCAGAGAGCAGGGTGGTACTGGACTTGGCCTGGCTATTGTTAATCAGGTGCTTGATAGGCATGGGGCAAGCCTGAGAATAGAGAGCGAACCTGGTGAAGGTAGTGTTTTCTGCTGTTACTTTCCGGCGGCAAAGCTGGCAAAAAAAGATAGCCTTTTAACGAAACCGTAATATTTGTGACACTGTGTTGTCACATTTAATAATCAATATATATGCACTTAATTAATCTGGAGTTTTCGATAATGAAACTTAACAAATTTGCATCAGCTATGTCTTCGCTAATTATAGGCATTGGCATGCTAGCCTCAGCTTCTGTTTCGGCTGTGTCAGTAGATAAAGAGATTCCTGTGTATAAATCCACTAGTGGTATTTCTGGAAACCTATCAAGTGTTGGTTCTGATACCCTGGCTAATCTGATGACACTATGGGCAGAATCATTCAAGCGTTCATACCCCAACGTTAATATTCAAATTCAGGCTGCTGGATCTTCTACAGCTCCTCCAGGATTAACTGAAGCAACTTCTAATATCGGACCTATGAGTCGTAAGATGAAAGATAAGGAAATTGCTGCATTCGAAGATCGCTACGGTTATAAACCAACTGCAATTCCAGTGGCTATTGATGCACTTGCCGTTTATGTAAACAAGGATAATCCTGTTAAGGGTATGTCTATTGCTGATGTAGATGCTGTATTTTCTTCTACTCGTAAATGTGGTGGTAAGAATGATGTATCCCGCTGGGGTGATCTTGGTTTAACGGGTAACTGGAAGAATCGTGACATCCAGATGTTTGGGCGTAACTCGGTATCTGGTACCTATGGCTACTTTAAGAAGAAAGCACTGTGTAAGGGTGACTTCAAGAACAATGTAAACGAGCAGCCTGGTTCTGCGTCTGTTGTACAGGCAATTACCAGCTCTGTTAATGGTATCGGTTACTCTGGCATCGGCTATAAAACTTCAGGTGTACGTTCAGTACCACTGACCAAGAAAGCAGGTGGAAAGTACGTTGATGCTACAGCTGATAATGCGGTATCCGGTAAGTACCCACTGTCTCGTTTCCTCTATGTCTATGTAAACAAGCATCCTAATAAGCCACTTCCTCCTTTAGAAAGGGAGTTTATAAAGCTCATACTTTCCCAGGCTGGCCAGGAAATTGTTATTAAAGATGGATATATACCACTGCCTGCCAAGGTAGTTGATAAATACCTGTCAAATCTGTAAATGTTGTTATGGGGTTGCTATTAGCGGACTGCTGGTGATGTCGTATTGAACCCGTTTATGTGTAATGCGGCTGGCTAAAACCCCGGGTTTTCATAAGCCCGGGTTTTTTTATAGTTGAATGTTTTAAATCCAGAAATTTACACGGACAGGTCGTTTATCTGCTTCCAGAAACGATTAAATCCGTGGAGACTCCATCGAAAACGACAAAATGGCTGGAACTTCTGCCTGCAGACCGCTAATATCCCCAATCTCAAAAATCACTTCAAATCATGGCGTTAGTTTGCCGTGATAGCGTAATTTAAACGGAATCCTATGTCCCAGATCGACTATATCGTAAAACCCGGTGGCCAGCTTTCTGGTGAATTTCGAGTGCCCGGTGACAAATCTATCTCTCATCGTTCTATCATGTTCGGCGCTATTGCGGATGGCACTACCCATGTGACCGGTTTCCTGCAAGGTGAAGACAGTCTGAATACATTACGTGCCTTCAGGGCTATGGGTGTTGAAATTGATGGTCCGGATGAACAGGGCAGGGTAACGATACAGGGCGTGGGTATTGATGGTTTACAAGCACCCTCAGTTCCTCTCGATCTGGGTAATTCGGGTACGTCTATACGACTTATGTCAGGTTTACTGGCAGGTCAGGCTTTCGATGTTGAACTCAGCGGAGATCGTTCGCTGTCAAAGCGACCAATGAAACGTGTAACGGATCCACTGGCACTCATGGGGGCCCGTATCGATACCGCAGAAGGCGGCAAGCCACCACTTAAGGTCAATGGCGGTTCGGCTATGAAAGGCATTGATTATGTCATGCCAATGGCCAGTGCGCAGGTAAAGAGCTGCCTTCTACTGGCAGGTATGTATGCAGAGGGTGAAACCTGCGTAACTGAACCTGCAACGACCCGTGATCACACAGAACGCATGCTAAATGCATTTGGCTATCCGGTAGTTACCCAGGCTAACCGCATGTGTATAAAGGGTGGTGGACGTCTTACCGCTTGTGACATCGATGTACCCGCGGATATCTCATCTGCTGCCTTCTTCCTGGTAGGTGCCAGTATTGCAGAGAATTCTGATATTACACTCCAGCATGTCGGTATTAACCCAACACGCACAGGCATTATCGACATTCTTCGATTGATGGGCGCCAATATTGAGCTTCAGAATGAGCGTACTGTTGGTGGTGAGCCGGTCGCGGACATTCGTGTTCGTAGCGCAAGGCTTAAAGGCATAGATGTCCCTGAATCACTGGTACCGCTGGCCATTGATGAATTCCCTGTGCTGTTTGTTGCTGCAGCCTGTGCTGAGGGTAAAACCGTCGTAACAGGTGCTGAAGAACTACGTGTCAAAGAATCAGATCGTATCCAGGTGATGGCAGATGGCCTGCAGGCGATTGGCGTCGATGCAACCGCCACAGAAGACGGGATGATTATTAACGGCGGATCAATTAAGGGCGGAAAAGTGCATAGCCGTGATGATCATCGTATAGCAATGGCCTTTACCATGGCGGCACTGCGCTCTAAAGGTGAAATCCTGATCGAAGACTGCGAGAACGTGAATACGTCATTCCCGGATTTTATCGGCATCGCAAACCGGGCAGGGATATCTGTTTCTATATCAGGTTAATCATGGTTGAGGTACATCTCCATCGGGG
Organism: Gammaproteobacteria bacterium; assembly: GCA_041589615.1. Classification (GTDB taxonomy): domain Bacteria; phylum Pseudomonadota; class Gammaproteobacteria; order SZUA-229; family SZUA-229; genus SZUA-229. The sequence goes on from JBFHVK010000126.1 coordinate 6,908, forward strand.
ACAGACCGGTGCTTTTCCGCTCTGTCCCCTTTATTGATACCACGAGAACGGGAAGTGTAGTCTATGACTCCGCAACACTCCTGGTGGTATCACAACAGGGGTCAGAGCGCCAAATGCGGCGGTCTGACCCCGAGTAAAGCAGCTGAAGTATAAATATGACAACTAATAATACTACCCCAGTCATTACCATCGACGGTCCCAGTGGCGCAGGAAAGGGTACCATCGCTCACGCAGTGGCCTGTGATCTGGGCTTTCATATTCTTGATAGTGGTTCTCTCTACCGCCTGACCGCACTTGCTTCACTCGATGACAATATTGCTATCGATAACCATGCAGCCATTGCTGATGTGGCTCGAAATCTTGATGTACGCTTCATCCCCCATGACTGTGGATTAGATATTATGCTTCGCAGCAAGGATGTCACTGAAGCCATAAGGGCAGAAGACATCGGTATGCGCGCATCTAAAGTCGCTGCCATTCCGGCTGTTCGAGATGCGCTGTTACAGCGCCAGCGCGACTTCTCAGCGCCTCCAGGGCTGGTAGCAGACGGTCGTGATATGGGCACAACAGTATTCCCGGATGCACTACTTAAGGTATTTATGACCGCCTCTGCAGAAGAAAGGGCTGAAAGGCGTTATAAGCAGTTGAAACAAAAGGGAATAAATGCTAATATCGCGGCCCTCGTGGCTGACTTGAAAGCCCGGGATGAGCAAGATGCTAATCGAGCTGTTTCTCCACTTAAACCGGCTGATGATGCGGTATTGCTGGATACGACTGAAATGTCTATTCAGCAGGTGACTGAAAAGGTACTTCAGCTGGCTAAACAGCTGCTTTAATACTCGATAATCATTGCTCCGAGCCAAGGCTCAAACTGGTGTCTGTGCCTGTCTTTACCCAATGGTGGGTGTGGTTACAGATGTTGTTTAACTCTAACCCTGTTTTGCTGAGGCAGTTGCTAAAAAACTGCAATCCACCGGCTTAACAGTTAATTTTCTGGAAAATCTTATGTCTGAATCATTTGCTGAACTCTTTGAACAGAGCTTACAAGAAACCGAAATGAACACCGGTACCATCGTTAAGGGTACGGTAGTCGATATTTCAGGTGGTTACGTAACCGTAGCTGCTGGCCTTAAATCTGAAGGCGTTATTCCTGAGTCACAGTTTTTACACGACGGCGAAGTCGAAGTTAATATCGGCGACGAAGTTGAAGTAGTTTTAGAAGCCGTAGAAGACGGCTGGGGCGAAACTCGTCTGTCACGCGATAAAGCGAAGCGTGCGAAAGCATGGATCAAGCTGGAAGCA
>JBFHVK010000127.1:0-8102 GCA_041589615.1 Gammaproteobacteria bacterium
ACCATGCCCGGCAAGTGAACTGGTTATTGGTTCGAAGCCGAGTTCATATAAATTGTTTGTGACATGTATATTCTGTAATACTTTTAACTCATGATACAACTGTGCCAGTTGCTGATCAGTCAAATCACTTTCTTTTCCAAGATCTCGTGCCGTAAGTGCGATGTCATGACCATTAATTTCACCATCAGCATTACGATCATAGATGCTGTAATATTCGCCAGTTTGCAAAAAGTTACGAAATACTTTGCCGATACTTTTAAGATCGTGAGTGTCGACTATTCCACTTCCATCAAAGTCAGCTACTTTCAATAATGGGGCAGCTGTATCAGAGCATTCTGTCGTATGTTCTTGCTGGGCGTATATTAAAGATGAGGCTGTACAACAAATTACACTTGCTATAACAGATGTAAGTTTCATTACATGTCCTTATTGAGTTCGTGATGTGGGCGAACATTAACATGCAAATTAGATGTCGAAATGGGGAATATTTCACAATCTGTATTTTTGGGAAAAAAACCTATAGAATCACTTATTGATGCCCGGACTAATTTAGATGTGAAGTATTCTGAGGTATAATTATTTTTTCTTTAGCGTTCAATTGTGTATAAGAAGTCTGCGCCATGGCTTTCGCCGCTTTCTACTTTAAGTTGCCACTTGCTTGATATTTGATAGCGCAGTCTAACGCTGTTCAGTGCTTCAACCAGACCAACCCCATAACTCACATAAAGCTTTGGTGAAAGGTATCTGCCAATTACAAGTGAAGCCTGATCTCCGTTGTTACTGGTTTCAACACGCATTTCATCAAAACCAAAACGATCTCCAATTCTACGAGCTAGTTGATCTCCACCAGTTAAACCTAGCGCAAGAGCTGCTCTTGCCATGGTGGCTCCTTCTTCACCGGAAGCATTTTCGATAGGGCCACCGAGAATCAGATAGGCGAGTATGTCTGACTGACCCATGGCAGGTGATGAAAATAGTTCAATACGTGGTTTTTTGAGATTGCCACGTATTGTCAGACCGGCTGTAACTTCATTGATTTTTCTAACAGCCCTGATATCCAGGCCGGGATTATCAACAGGGCTTCCGGTATAGATGATTTTCCCATAATCAACATCCAGGCGTTGACCGTATGCACGGTAGCGACCTTCTGGTATGGTCAGGGTTCCTGTGGCGGTAGTTGACTGTCCTGGCTGATCCTGTAATAACACTTCACCACCAAATCGTCCTTCGAAACCGAAGCCATAAAAATTAACCCTGTCACCAAGAGATAGTCGAATATTTGATGTGACTACCCATGGTTTATTATTAGCATGGTCTTCACCAACAATTACAACATCACTAGAAATATTTTCTGCACTACTGATATCCTTTGGTTGTAATTTGGCATAAGGGACATGTATATTCCCATTGACTTCTATACTGTGCTTATTAATTCTTACAGTTAAATCAGGAGAGGCAAGAACTTTTGCTTCAGGAATGTTAGATACCTCGATATCATTGCCAACAATTCGCATCTCTCCTGGAAATCCCTGTTCTATATTGAACTGGTTAAAGCCAGTAATTTTGAGCTTACCATCACCTGACTGAGCAGTAAGTGAGTAGTGGATGCTATTATCTGTTCTATTCTGGCTTTTAAGTTCAATATCTTCAATATTAAGACCAAGTCTGGGTATATGTAGTCGACCATTGTTGATATTAATATTGCCTGTTATGAGAGGTCTGGCAGTGTAACCTGATAGCTGCAGGTTAAGCAGCATCTTTCCTTCAAGGTCTACAGGTTCAGGAATGGTGGCTTCAATAATATCGGGATTACTCATCTGCAATTCAATATGCCCATTTACCAGTTGAGATGCAGACTGATACGTGAATGGATTAAAACCCGGCATATCTAGCTTGGCTCTGAATGAGTCGTTATTGTCTATATCGATGCTGCTCGATGCTTTTAATCCATTACTATCTATATCAAGTTTTATATATCCATCCTTGTACTTCCATTGATTAGTCTGGCGCTTACTAACGACTTGCTGTATAGAGCCGGATTTTAACTGGACTGTGATGGCTGCATTCATGGACTGATTATCTATAAGATTGAAATCAGCGCTTAGTTTTGCCTTTCCCTGTAATTGTAAGTCTACTGGTAATTTTTTATCCAGTAGGGACAGATTAATATCGTTCGCCAGGATAGATCCGTTCAAGTTGTTCATCTGTCGTTTCATCTTGATACAGGCAGATGCGTTACTAGTATTAATCCAGCATGTGTTATCTAAATGTATAATTACGTTATCAATATTTGTTCTGTCAATAACTAAGTCGGCAGGTTTAACCAATGACCATTGTCCTGCGTCTTTTGTATTTATATTGGCAGTTTTCAGTTGTCCTGTAATTGAATGTGGATCAAGCTTTCCGTCAAATTCGAAAAGTGCATTAAACTTTTCAGATTCAATATTTGTTATTAGTCTGTGTGGATTTAGGTTAATGGTCAGGTTGTTAATTAACTCGTTATTAATTTTAATACTACTGGCTTTAAGTTTTACATCGGTCTTACTGTAATCTGCAAAATCAAGTGATGCTTCTGCATGTAGCTTAGAAGTTGTGTACTGTGAATATGATAACATATTCGCATCTATGATAGATTGTATAGCTGGCTTATCACGTGTTCCCTTGACAGTGCCGTTAGCTATAAGTCGGCCTTTTAGGTCAGGGTGTAGTTGTGAGAGCTCTTCAGATTTCATGTTCCATTTCAGATTGACTTTCTCATTAATCATCCCATGTAGATTTAATGCTGATTTTCCTGCTATGATTTTAGTGTTGTCAATATATAAACTGGTATCCTCTAGTCTCATATTGCCTGTGAGTATGATGTTCTGCTTATTCAGTATGCCTGACATGCGTATATTATTGAATTTGCTTTTTATTCTTCCATTAGATATGCCGCCGCTTATCTTTAGTGAGGTGTTCAGCTTGCTGGGTAATGCTGCATTTACAATTGACGGGTTTACACCGTTCGAATTTATATCTATATCCCAGGTTACTTTTTCTTCCCAGCTTATATTACCTGTTATACGGCTATTGCCTTCAAGTGAAGATATATCCAGTGATTTAATTATTGCAGATGAAGCATGAATATCAGCTTTTACTGAAAAGTCACTGTGTATGTTTTGTACGCTCGAGTGTCTGCTTTTTATGCTTACATTTATAATGTCGTCACGTAGAGCTATCAAACCATTAAGGTTCATGGCTCCTATAATCGGTGTTTTGCTGTTTGTGGAATCTTTGATGTTCAGATTATAATTCGCATTTTCAAGGTCGCCACTTGCGTTTAGTGTGAAGGTAAGTGGTATTCCTGGCCAGTCAGCTTTGATATTTGATGCGTCAAAATCACTGGCGTATATTTTTGAATTCCATTCGAGTTTATTGATTGGTTGATTAACCTGTGCGTTTAGAATAATTTTTTGAGGCTTATCCAGTTCGTGTTGTACATATAAAGTCTCCAGGTTTCCCCTGATGTTGCCATGTCCCTCAAAATATAGCTGATCACCTGTGAGTGTTGACCATTTTATATTCAGGTTGTGATGTAAAGCTTTATCAAGTTTTACAAATCCCTGTGCAGTCAGGTCTGATTGTCCACTTTTTATTCTTAGCTTTTTAATACGAAGTTGATTGTATGAGCTGGTTGCATTTAATGAGATGTAGTCGATAACCTGCTTGTTGTCCTGGTGATCAATGCTTATGTTGTTTAGTTGTATATTGCCAAGTTTGAATTTAATCGGAAGAGAAAATGTTTCAATTTTACTATTCGAATCAGAAGATTCTTTCTGTTTTATTAGTATATTGACATTACTAACATGAAACTGATTTATATTGATGGTTGCATAAATAAGAGATAAAGGCTGCCAGTCAAGAGTTGCCCTTTTACTGATAACGTCTGCTGAGCTATCATGGTAATGAAAGTCGGTAATAGTTATAGGGCCAATAAGGCGTCCTTCAATACGCCCAATTGATACGGATTCTGGAATATATTGCTGTATTCGCTCGTGCGTCCATTGTAGACCGGATTCTGTCGTTACTAGCCATATCATAATACAGCCAGGTATGGCCATTAGAAACACTACTATGATTAACAGTTTACGTATCACAGGTCAGGGCCTATATTGATGTGTAATCGCCAGGGGCGATCATCATCTGTGATTGCATTTGCGATATCTATTCTTACGGGACCAATTGGTGTCTGCCATCTTACACCTAGTCCGGCTCCTTGTTCGAGTGGGTCATTTATATTGTCGATTGCATTGCCAGCATCCAGAAAAAGTGCTGCTGCCCATTTTGTATTAAACGCATACTCAAGTTCAATACTGCCTGTTATCAGGTGACGACCTCCTATAACTTCATTGTTTTCATCAAGTGGACCTAGTGACTGGTAGGCATAACCACGGACACTGTTTGCGCCACCCGTAAAGAATCGAACTGTTGATGGCAGCTGCTGGAAATCGGCTTCACTCTCAGTCCATGTACTACCAACACTTCCGCGCGCTATTACCCTGTAGTTGTCGGCAAAGGAGTGTATTCCCTTGATGCCGGTCTGCAACTGGCTAAAGGTGGTGTCTGATAGAAGGTCTGCTGAAGCCCCTCGTATGCTTATGTCGAAACGTACGCCATCAAGTACATGTATAAAATCCTTGCCCCAGGTTCTGCTCCAGCTGACACTCGGTATTAAAAGGTGTGAATCACCTTGTTCATCGGCAATTATAAAATCTTCCTGTTGATAGTTGATCGCAATGGTCTGTCGCCATAGATCCCTGCTTCTGTTCAGGCTCACACCTATGGTACGAAGTGTGCTCTCGCTAGTGTCGGTTGTTTCATTAATGACACCCGAGCTATATACCAGCTGGTCAGTACGTGGATTAAATACCGGAACTATATATTTAAGATCAATTTTATAGCCGATTTCAGAAATTCTGGCTTCGCTGTTAAAACGATGGCCGCTGTCATTAATACGTGGCATTTCCCAGCCAATTTTTCCACGGGCGCCTGTATCAGTACCATAGCCAAAGCCTAGAAGATAGCGATGTGGCTTTCGTGGTTTCAGTGATACTGAAATGGGAACCTGTTTTGTATCAGTAAGTGGTTCTGCGGGTGATATTTCTACCAGCTGGAAGTAATCACTGTCATTCAGCGCATGTTGTAGATCAAGTAATTTTTCGAGATGGTAGTAATCACCTTGTGAAAATCCTACATATTTTTCAAGCAATTCTGGTTTTAGTATAGACTGTTCCATTATTACCTGACCAAAACGATATCTTGGACCACTATCAAATGTGATAATAATATTGGCTATATTCATTTTTGGGTTTATTTCAACGCTATGCTGAATTAATTCTGCTTCGAAATAACCACGCTCCGATGATAAATTTAGTAGTTCCTTTTTTATGGCTTCATATTCTGAGTGTATAAAGATATCACCAATCTTTAGCTGAATGGTATCAAGGTAGTTTTTAAATTCGATATCGTTATCGGCAATATCTTTAGTGTTCAAGGTAAATTTATCTATTAGTACTGGCTTACCTGGTTCAATTCTATATTTTGCAAGCCAGCTGGATTCTGATATCTGTTCAAAGCTTGATTCTACTTTGACATTGTAGTATCCAAAGGGTTGTAAGGCTTTGCGTATTTCATCTTCTGCTTTTTCATGAAGCCGGTAAAGACGTCCCTGTTTTAGTTGCTTGTTATCGCGGTATTGTTCGATACTAAGGAACAACCGAACATTGTCCAGTAGTTTGTTTTCTACACCCTGTATTTCAACTTCTACTGAAGCATTGATCGTACTGCTAAATAAAAGTGTTACTAAGCAGATCCATTTCATGCGCAGACTGTTAATTGCCCGATTCCTGCTGATGATGAATGCTAACAGGCATTGGTGCAGTTTCTGCACCAGTATAAATTGTTCGATGTGGGAAAGGTATCTCTATGTTTTCACTATCGAAAGCCTGTTGAATACCAATCTGTATGCTATTACGTAATTCCAGGAAATTAGCTCGCGTGCACCATACAGAAAACTGGAAATCGACGGACGATTCACCAAAACCACGATGTATAAATACAGGTTTGGGCTCGTCCAGGCATATAGGGTTTTCATCTGCCACTTTCATAAGTACTTTTATGACATGTGTTATATCTTCCTTGTAGGCGACACCCATCATTACATTGAAACGTCGTATTGGGTAGCGAGTATTGGTTGTGACTTTAGTTTTTAATAAAGTTTCATTTGGAATACGAACAAACAGGTTATCGAATGTACGTATTTTTGCAGATAATAGATCTATTGATATAACTTCGCCTTCGGTGCCATCAACCTGTATTACATCTCCCACGCTGAAAGGTTTTTCACCCAGAAGAAATAATCCACTAATTACATTAGAAGCTGAGGTCTGTGAGGCAAAACCGATGGCTACGGTTAATATACCGGCGGCACCCATTAATACACTCAGGTCAAATCCCAGGTGCCTGAGTGTCATGATGGTAAAGACGCTGAAGATTAGCCAGTATACAGCCTGTTTCGTAATATACGCCTGATGTACTGTCCAGTGTGAAGAAGCAACTTTGTGTACAACTCGACTAATAACAGATGCACTCGCCAGACCTATTATAAAGATAACGGCAGCACGGAAAATATCCACCATATTTACACTAATAACGTCTTGTAGGTTTGTCTGTATTTGTTCAAGCATTTGTTAAGTCCTAACCAAAGAGTGCGCGAATGGTTTTTACGAACACATTGCGTTGGGTTTCAATTCTTGGTGCAGATAGCAAAACAGCACCATCTGCCTGAGCAGGTGCATCAGCTTCTATTTTAACTGAGGTAGTATTACTGTCTGCTTCACGTAGCATGGTAACTCCTGAAGTCCAGAGATGATGCTGCGTGTCATAATAAAGATTAAGAGAGGCGGCTGGAATACTAATTCGCTCGAGTAGCAGATGTCCTGATGTATCATTGACAAGGTTAACCGGTGTGATGGCTCGATGACGGCTAAAGCTGCCTTCCTCAAGGGACAATCTTGCATGCGTACGAGTAGCATAGGCAACTTCGCCTTCAATGGTATTGTTACCAAACCAGGTATCAGAGGGCCGATGTACAGGTATTTCCTTTAGCAGCGTATTCTCTTCGCCGATACAGACTGAAAGCCACACTGGACTACTGACATACAGCCAGACGCTCTGACCCGCAATCAGGTTAAAGGGAGCACGTGGTCGAGCAACTATTGAACGGTCAGCAAGCTTTGGTATGATGCTTAACTGAGGGTTATGGTTGGCATAGGCGAAACGATGCAGGTTGTCCTGAATATCGCTAAAGTCATTGTATACTCCACGAGTGATGGTGGGTTCGGCATATTCTTCTTCATACTGCCACTGATATACCATGCTCCATTCGTTGGGCTCATGATGAATGACCAGGCGTAATGGGCCAATATCAAGCCGTATGGATTCGTTGATGTTGATAGCAAAAGTCTCTGAAAGACTTGAAAGTTGTTCTTTATGCACCCTGTATAACCCTGATATGTCTGGATCGTCATTTTAGGCGATATATTAATTTAAATAGCCACAGATTCCATATTTTATATGCAGGGTTAGCCATTTAGTTAGTATTTTTGATGTATCTATATTCTCTAGAGGGTGATGACTTCATTCATATTCGGGATATTCGCATCCCACTGGTACTCAAGTACAAAACGCTTTTGCAGTGCACACATAGAGTCTGTTTCTCCGTGTACAAGGTATAGTCTGGGCTTTGATTTGCTCAGGTGGCTAGCCCACTCGAGTAACTGGTCCTGCCCGGCGTGGGCAGACATCCCTCCCAGGGTATGAATTTTAGCTTTAACAGCAATTTCATCACCAAATATTTTTACATATTTAGCGCCGTCAACCAGTGCACGACCGAGCGTACCATAGGCCTGGAAGCCAACAATAACCACGTGTGTCTTCTTATTCCACAGATTATATTTGAGGTGATGTAATATTCGCCCACCTGTACACATACCACTTCCGGCAATAATAATGGCACCATCGCTGATGCGGTTCAGGGCCATTGATTCTTCAGCTGACTGGGT
>JBFHVK010000128.1:0-8080 GCA_041589615.1 Gammaproteobacteria bacterium
GAATGATTACTACAAGGCAAAACTTGCGGTCATCAACATCGGTGATGTTTATACCACTGGACCGGAAGAGGCTGCATACGTCATTAATGAAATGGTTGAGCCTGAAGCGGTCATTGCTTCTCATGCCAACGAAGCTGCAACTAAAAATGGCAAGGTGATACCCGGTACACGTACGGATACTTTTATCAATGCTGCCAGTGTACCTGTTCACTTGCCACTAAGTGGACAAACGATGTATTTCAATGCAAAAGGGCATTGTGTTAATGGCTGCAATTAACCATAAGAGATATTTATATGTCCAGGGTTAGTGTATATAATAGAAGCTGATTTATTAAGATTGTTTAAAAGTTAGTGATATATTGAAAACTGAAAGCGATACAACTCACCTGGATAAACTGCCTTCTACCCTGAAAAGGGATTTAGAGAAAAATCTTTGCACCTGTATGGATGTTCCTAAAATGGATGTCATCAATGCTATTGTGGGTGGTGCGTCAACACTGGAAGATGTAAAAAAACAGACCTATGCAGCGACAGGAGCGGGCTGTTGTGAGCAGCAGGTAAAACGTCTGATTGAATGTCTGTGTAAACCAGAACCACGAAGACGTCGTAGAAAAAATAATAAATAAAAATAACGAATTTGTGAAATATATAGACTGTCTGTCAAGCATTAAAAAATTAATCTCAAAGAAGACAGAACGCTTTAATACCTGCCTGTAGACTGTCGGACTACATCAATCACGTCAATACTCATTTCTGGACCGTTAAGTGATAAATGCTCAGCGCAATATAAATCGCTATAATTATGAGCACTCTATATTATTCTATCGTCGATTGATCCTGGATTAAATCAGGCTCGCCACAATGTTGTAAAATAAACGAGCGACTTTTATTTCGTAATTTTATTGCAGTATGCCATTTGTCCTGATCCAGCTGACTACTGGATTCTTCTGGTTCAATAGCTTCACCAATATCTATACTAATATGACCATAGTGTGGAAACCATGAGCCAGAACGTAAAATTGATCGTGTGCCACGTATCGCGACAGGTAATACAGGAACCCTGGCTTCAGTCGCTACACTAAATGCACCCAGGTGGAAGGGTCTTAAACCAGGTATGCGTGTAAAGGTACCTTCTGCAAAGAAAACTAATACATGTCGCTCTTTTAGTAATTTTACTAGCCTTTGTGTGTCTTCAAGACTTTTGCTGGTGTCAAATCGATTCACGAATTCAGTATGAATATTTTTCAATGGCAAACGATTATAAAATGATCTGGCGAGTTCTTCTTTTGCAATGAAACGGAAATATCCGGGTATACATGCCATTAGTACATAACTATCAAGATAGCTTGCATGATTGCATACCAGTACGTATGGTTGGTTATTACCTGGGATATTATTCAGGCCATTGATGTTGATTCTGGTGCCTGTAAGCAGTTTAAAAAGTTTTGCGTTGTAACAGGCAATTGCCCAACGTAGTCGAAAGCTGGGTATAAACACGGTACATAGCCATGTAATGATGGCAAGAAAAGAATAAATAAACCAGCAATAGCCAGCATATAATAGTGCTTTTGTATAGCGCCAGGAACGTCTAAGTTGAGGCAGGATGCTGGAAATAGTTATTCGCGCTATCTGCATGGGTATAGAGCTATGTGACCTTCCGATTTCTCCCTTTTCATAAAGTTCACGACTGGCAGTGCGTCGTATTTTACCACTCGATGTTTTTAAAATTGAACCAGGAGGACATAATACAACTTCATCGGCAGGGGATCCTACAAGGTCTGTTGCCAACGAGTTAATTTCACGACGAAGTATTTCAAGTTCGCTGTCATCAGTGCTTCGTGTTTCCGCCATAACAATTAGACGTTCGGTTTTGCTGTGCTTGTCTTCACTACCAAACACAGCGACACGACCCGTGCGAATTCCAGTAATATTTCCTACTGCATCCTCAAGTTCGTGCGGGTAAATATTGCGACCAGCACGAATAATAATATCCTTGACGCGTCCTGTTATAAATAATTCTCCATTCGCGATATAGGCTAAATCACCCGTATTAACCCAGTCTTTATCAAACAGGCTTTGTGTTTTTTGGGCATCCCGGTAATAACCGCTGGTCGATGATGGTCCATGAAATTCAAGTAGCCCTTCATGACGTTCAGGTAGCTCGTGACCTGCAGAGTCGATTACTCTAATCTGGTGCCCCATTAACGGTGGGCCACTGGAGACAAATTTTAATGCAGTATTATCATCCTGGTTTGCAGGTGTCGCAACACCGTTACGCATAAACGTGTCCCTGTCTATAACATCTATCAGAGGACCACGGTTCAGAGGTGGAAATGCAAGGCCAACTGAGGATTCTGCCAGACCATATACTGGCATCATAGCTTTTTTGTTAAATCCATATTCAGCAAAACGCTGGCTGAAGTTCTGCATTGTTTCAGGGCTAACAGGTTCTGCTCCATTGAAAGCTGCACGCCATGAGCTTAAATCAAGATTTTTTATATCTTCATCTTTTAAACGTCGTACGCAGAACTCGTAGCCAAAATTGGGAGAGGCGGATAAAGTGCCATGGTATCGATGAATAGCCCATAGCCAGCGTTCAGGTCTGGATAGAAAGTAAAGAGGAGACATTACTACAAATCTGGAGGCGAAGTATAAGCTGCCTAACCAGGAGCCAATTAAACCCATGTCGTGATACAGTGGCAACCAGCTAACAAAGACATCACTGGGTCCCGCATTAACTGCACGACCCATGGCACGTAAATTGGCTAGTAGATTGGCGTGACTAAGCATGACGCCTTTGGGGTTTCCGGTACTACCAGAGGTGTATTGCAGGAAGGCAATGTCGTCAGCTATTAATACGGGTGGTGTTGAAATAGCCGGTGCGGATATGAGTTCATCAGCTGTAATAATCGAGTGAAGATCTGGAGCCTGGGATTTAAGTAATTGAGCGACTGCTTTTGCTTCTGAAACGGTAATAAATATGCTTGCCTTACAATTGCTGAGTATACGGATATGCCTGTGCATATGGTCTTCAATTTGAGCTAGTCTGGCTGGAGGATATATCGGGACGGGAATGCCGCCTGCAATTAATATTCCGAAAAAGCAGTAAAAATAATCGGCATTACTTGGCAGCATCAGTACTACGGGTTCTGCTTTTTTAAGGCCTCGTTGTTGAAGGCCTCCGGCTACTCGAGAGGCATTCTGCTTCAGCTGAGCGTAGGTTATGATCTCACCGGTACCTTCATCGGCGTAAAACTGAATGTGAGCTCTGTCTGGATGAGTTGCAACATGCCAGTTCAGAACATCTATTAAGGTATGGGCATCTTCGGTTGTTATATTAGCATCGGTTGATTCTATATCTGCTATGTCAGCTTGAGTAATGATAGCTTCTGGTGATTTAGATACCTTAATGGCGCGTATTAAATCCCTGGCAGATACAGCTTCAGCATAGGTAATCTCGGGTAAAGCCAGCTTGAAATGTTTTTCGACCCTTGAGATCAACTCAACACGAGTGAGGCTATCCAGGCCCAGATCTTTGTCAAATCGACTATCCAGGCCGATTTTGTCTATATATGACTGATTCGGGTGAAATTCGGAGACAAGTTGGCGTATGAGTTGCAATAACTCAGTTACAGTGTCCTGGACCTGATTTGTAGAATCGGAACTCTGCATAGCCAGTATTCAGTCAGTTAGAGATTAAACGCTCTTGCTCAATTACAACCTGATAAATGTTATTAGAAATAGTATAGATGTTCATTCTGTATTTTTATTAAGATAGTACCTGTTAATATCGCTATAGAAGATAATGATAGAAAAAGATTCTTATGTATTAAATTAGATAATGATGTTGATTATGTTATGCGATTCTAGGCTCAGGTCAAAGGTATCTCATTGACCAATGTCAGGATATAGCAATTAGCCTGATTTATCTTCAGTATTTAAAATATTGGGATAATATATTATATCGGTTATGATTATGCGTGCAAACAGATCTGGCTATGTATATTGAGCTTAATGTAGATCATTTAGTGTGTCTAACAAATAAAGGAACATAAATATGTATACACTTACCCATGAAGGTGAAGCCATTGGAAGCAGCAAGCTCGAGAGAGGTGATCCATCTGAACGTACAGTATCGGGTGTGTTCAATAATATGGGCGGATCTAAAGCCCTGGCTGGCTGGATAAAAAGTATAGGTGGTCAAGAAGATGGTGGCGTTGTCTTTATTGAATTAAATAATGATTTCATTCTGCTGGATCATGAGGGAAGTGCAATCGAGTTTCAAGGGGGTAACCTGATTTCGGTACCAGCTGATGAAGAAGTTTATCTTGATATTACCGGCTTATCAGATGAAGTATATAAAAATTACTTCTCGGATCATATATCTGCATTACAGAATGAGAGTTAATGATAATCTTGATTTAAAGTTGAAGTCCTACTACTAAGATTTAGCTTTGTTTGGCTGGTAACTATTTACTACCCACAGATAATATGTAGTAAATATTATTGCTCAAATTTACCTTCAGTCTTGCCATATAGTAAAATGCTAAATAACAAGGAATATAGTTATGCGTCTTTTATCCATATTGTTTATATTTATTCTCTCTACAAGTCCTGTCTTATCCAGTCAAAAATCCGATTACTACTTTGCAATAAAGGGCGGTGTTAGTTTAGGTAGCTATGAATCAGGGTTGAACTGGGCATTTCTTGAATATATAGAGAGGAATAAGAATGAAAATAGTATCGTATCATTCTCCGGGGCTTCAGCTGGCAGTATCAATGCATTGTTATCTGCGGTAGAACTATGTCGATCGGTAAGTCTCGATGATCCTGTCACTAATCATTTCAAGAATGTCTGGGATGTAGGTATCTCTAAACTGTTGAATAAAGGAAAGGCACCTAAATCATTATTCGACAGGAAGTCCTTATTGGAAAAAGTCAAAATTATTAATGATGAGATAGATAAAAAAGCAAACAGGGCATGTGACGTTGTAGTTACAATGTCTGTTACAAGATTTGAGCCATACAGGGAATCTGTACCTGATACGGGTCATGATCTGTCGTTGCAAAGATTTGTAGTACCAGTTCGTGTCATTGCGAAAGCTAAGGGAGATGATATAAGGTTTAAAAACCTTTATAGCAAAACAGAGTCAAAAGCATCGGGAATGGATCTGCCTGATGTTTATGTTCTTTTGCCAGAAGACAAGCAGGGTAATATTGAATTCGACTATGTAAAAGAAGTTGCATTCGCTTCGAGTGCATTTCCCGTAGCTTTCTCTCCAAAGAAAATACCTCATTGTTTATCAATTGCAGCTAATCCGAATGAACGTTGTGGTCAGCATGACAATGTATCCTATGCTCTATTTAGTGATGGAGGACTATTTGATAATTCACCTATAGGTGTTGCTCTGGATATTCAGGATAGATCAGGTGTTTTTCACAGTGTGATTAACAATGGCACTAAAAGTAATATTTTATACATAAATCCTGATAATTACAGACGTCAGGAATATTGTCAGAATAAAGAGAGTGCAATCAGAGAGTGTGAAAATAGATCCAATGCATCTTCACCGTCTATGAATGACAAAATTATGAGCGAGAATGCCGGTCTTATTGAGTTTGGTGGTTATATTTATAACTCTTTCGAAAATGCAACCAGTTTTGAGCTGCAGAAATCTCTGCTTAAGATATTAAATAATCCTGAAAAGAGTGTTAATTTCTTAACAACGAGTAGGTACCACTTTTTGTTGGCTGATTTTCACGAACATTTTGGTGCGTTTTATTCACCTGATTTTAGAATGCATGATTATCTTGTTGGTATTTATGACGGATTTTATAATACGGCTACCTTAAGTTGTATGTATGTGAAAGAACGTAGTTTATGCAGGAAAAAATATATAAAATCAAAAATTGATTCTATATTCGTCGGGCAGACTAAGAAAGAAAAGCAATATAAAGAGTTTATACTCTATTTATATCAGGACGAATACTCTCTCGATAACAGTCCATATATAAATAATTATCTTGTTGCTCTGAATAGAGCGTTTACAATGTCTGATAATACAATTGCAAGATATAATACGAAAAAAGTCGATTTTTCGGATTACCTTGATGGATTGTATAGTCTGATAAATGAAGATAAATGTAAAGTCGATGCTGACGAGGTGAGCTGTTATCATGAGGCTGAATTCAGCGATGAAAGTATCGAGCTAATAAATGATTATGATCACTGGCAGGCCGAAAACTTACAATATGCCTTGTCGAATATTTCTACAATGCAAGATTGTGGTAAAGCATGTGATAAATCAAACGAATCAATTGGTAAATTGCTTGAAACGACTGAGCCTATTATAAATTCAGTACTTGTCCACATGGATAGACATGCATGGCCACTCAGTATCGACCCAGTTAAACGGCTGGATACGACATTTGGTGTTTATGCAGGATATGACATACGCGAACAGGCAGGTATCTACGGCATAAAAATGCGTAATCCACTAGGTCGAAGTAAACTAAGTCTTGATTTTGAAGCATATTTTCACGACCTGGCAGATGAGGGCCTGGATGATGATTATAATTCTTTTGCTCTAAGTATTGTCAAGCATAATGGTGGTGGTTATGCTCTTTTAATGCCTACCTGGGGTATTGGTTATGAGAAGTCTACAGGTGGTGATATCTATGATCATGATGATGAGGCGTTATTTTTTAACCTGAGTATATTTTCTGAAATAGTTAATGTCAGGTACTCGAGGCGATTAGATTCGGTAGATGAGTTTCAATCCCAGGGGATACGTACTGATAAACAGATAATGATTTCTCTCGAGCTTGGTAAATTATATCAAATGATACACTGATGATTTTAATCAGTGGTAAATATGATATTGTTAAACGAACAGTTTCTTTTTTCGATCACAATTCAGGAATATACATCTTTTAACGATTAGTAAGATGCCAGTTAACTGGAAATAGTCTGGTGAGGATTGTCATGAAAGTCATAAAAACTCTAATTGCCGGTATTACTATTGGCTTACTTTTTGGGCTCTGGTTTGGGGTCAACCTTGGTAAGGACAGGAATATATTCAGTAATCCGTTTGCTGAGGATACTATTCAGAAAAAAATCAGGAAAACAGGTGATGCCGTTTTAGAGAAAAGTGGTGAAGTACTGGAAAAAAGTGGCAAGGCCCTTCAGGAAAAATATAAGGAATCAACTAACTAGAGCTATCTGTCTCCAGGCCTTACTCTATTTATAAATTTTAAGGCCTGGTTTTTGAGCATATCTTCTATGCGCAGATAATCTTATTTACATAATATAATGAATTACTTACATAGCATTAAAAGACATTTTCCCATATCAAAATAAGACCTGGCACTCATAATTAATATTATAAACAGGTTAGATTATCTACATTAATCACAAGTAAGACTGCCTACATCAGTAGACAGGTGTATCTCATCTACTATGCGGTATTAAACGCTTGGTTTTACTGGCTTATCAATGTGAGGTTTATACATAATGCCGGAACGTAGCAATAAGCGTAACAAGAGTCATTCTGCTTTGTCTGATAAGGCTGAGGAATCATCCCGAGAGCTTGCTGCAGAAGCAGGGCCAGGCTCTCCCAAGTGGCGAATTAAAAGCTCATGTCTCTGGCTTATACCAGGTGATGTGCCCGGCCAACGCAGAATGCCTGCTCCACCACCAGAACCACCAGCACCCCTGACAATACTGCCATTCAAGCCTAAGCCAGTAAAGCCCAGTCCTGTTGAATCCAGCCCGGTAGAGCCTGTAGAGATTAATGCAGAATCTGAGGCCAATGTGGTGCCAGATTCACCGCAACTTAAGCCAGAGCAATTCCGTTCCGAAAGTCATAGCAAGCCACCTCAAGTTGAGGATAAGCCAACTTCTATAGATGCAGTCAATAGTAATGTTAGTGCAAGTGAAAGAGTCAGTAAAAGCACTAGATCTATCAATGCCACGAACACTAGCACTAGCACTAGCAAGCACACCATCAATGCACCTGTTAAACATAAGCGAGCTAACACAAAATCGTTAGATAACCTGATTAAAGAACCATCTGATACA
>JBFHVK010000129.1:0-8049 GCA_041589615.1 Gammaproteobacteria bacterium
AGGAGTTTGGTGAACAAGGAAATTGGGAGCGAGAAGGATCCCGTCCGGAAGTCAAACAAAATTGATGAAATGAAGATCCTTTCGCCGAAAATCAAAAATCTTGAAATGGAAGGGCTTGTGACAACTGAGCCTGTTAATTTGTGGCTAAAAAATGATATTAATAAATTATCATTCGTAATTTTTCCAGATAAGGATAATGAAAAATATGCGCCTAAGTTGACAGCTTCTATATTTTTACACGATGAAAAGCATGATTTTCCAACGCCCTTAAAAACCTTAGTTAGTATTGAGTTCTCAGAACAATATGAAAACACTGAATCAGTAGTAGGTGATGTTTCTTTCGAGATCACTGATAATGCAAAACTAAAATTATGGTCAGATGCAGAAATAATAAGCAGCTTGTCTGGATCAGATAAAGAACGGATTGTTGGTTTAACAAATAGCTTACAACAGGCTATTTTATCTGATACCGATAAAGCTATTGAGTTACAGCAATATAAAATAAAAGAAGATGCTCTTGCTGATGATAAAACCTTTGAAAGGTTAACAGAAGTAGCAAAAGAAAACTATGAGTGGTTGCGCTCTCAAGATGATATTAAAGCAAGCAAAATTTCGATAGATGAGCTGCATTTTAGAATTTGCGCTGATGGACAATTAGTTAATCTAACAAGAATTGACCAATCTGATGCATTAGTTATTGAATCAGAGAGCATGTTCTTTGAAGTCCCACTCTTTTTCGCAAAAATAAACGGGAACTGGGTAATTGCAAGATAGAATTGTTTCAAGCACATCTATGATGACTTATATTTCAATAGCTATAGTATTTATCATTGTTGCAGCTACGCTGTGGTTTTTCTTTGATAGTAGGAACTGGGTTGAAACCACTGGTGTTGTGGATAGCATTAAACTGGAAGAAGTATACAATGCCCCAATTTCTTCAATGTCCGAAAATACAAAATATACCGAGTATAAAATAGACCTTGTCTATCACTATACTGTTAATAATAAGAATTATACCGGCACACAATTCTACCCGTTAATCCCTAATGTATTCGATGAGAAGTCTTATGCGCTGGAGTTGATTAATTCGTATCCGCAGGGGGCTTCAACCAGTGTTTTTTATAATCCATCTAAGCCAGAGCAGTCCTGTTTAATAACATCTAAGTCTATATCGGGTAAAAGTTATATTTATATAGTGCTTGTATTTCTTATAATTGGATTAATTTTTATTCTTGGAATGAAGTATTTCAGTCATTTATTCACCGATTGATGACTCTAATGCTTTAAGCTGTTTTCGATAGTTATACAAATCATACCCAACCTTAAGTAAAATCAATACAACAAGCCCTGCCGTAGGCGCTTGTAATGCCATCATCAAAAAACCACCGATAATCAATGTGACATGCAGGATAATCAGACGCCCATAGGGCCCCATTGAGCCGCCTGGCAGGCTTTTGAGTGTGAGTCCATGCTGCATGATGTTTCTGATCTTGTCGCTCAGGTGTAATAATATAAATGGAATAATGGCCAGGTCGAAGTGATGCTGGTTGATAAGAAAGCTGGCAAGTATTTCGGGTGATTCCAGTACTTCTGCTGGTAAAAACTGTCGGCCAAACAGGCTTACGACAAAACCACCATGTATCAGGGTGAACATTCCAAAGTGAAAGGCAAAGAAGATGGCTGATGGAATATAGCTGAGTCTTATAGCGCCAAGATGTATGGCATGAAATGCACCAATAATCATATTTTCTGCCCAGTAGATGAAAATCACATCAAATACTGTCCAGTCCCATATAAACAGGCCTACGAGTGGTGTAAGATTGAAAATTATGATCTGGCTATAGACGGCATATTTATTCATTTGCTGATTCTAAACGCATGCCTTGTTGAACTCAATCTCCGGATATTTTCAATTTATGGATAATCTATTTGCCTATATACGCCCTGCTCTGTCGGCTGTCTTCCCATTTATCTTTCTGCATTATTTTGCACATTATTTCTACCAGCTATCCCTCCTGGATATTGCTCGCTGGTGGTTTAGTAATTTTTCTAAAGTTAATAGTGCTGGGGCTTACGTGATGGGCCTGTTTTTCGCCTGGCTAGTGCTGGCGATGTCATTTTCCGCTTTTATGAATACTTTTTATTTAAGTGTTGTTGGTAATAATCAGGAACTGGTTTATCTGGGGCATGATAAGGAAAATTCAGCAAGTTATTATCGCTTACATGATTTTAATAAGCAGGTCATTACCGGATACGATGCTGAAACACCTTATAATTTCAGTTTCAATACGCTGTATCGCAGCCAGATGTTTAAGGCGGATCCGTTAATGCCAGACAGTATCGGCACGAAGTCCAGTAGTTTTAGTTTTATAGCATTTATTTCGGTCATACTATCGTTAGTGACCTTCACTTTGATGTTTCTGCCCGTTTTTAATGTGCTGGTGCATATGGTGTATAAGACTATGCCAACGCCAGTCAATATACCAACCGAAGGGGCTTCCCTGGCCTTCGAATATATCATAGGACGTTACCATATCAGCAAGGCTGTATATTTTGTAATGATTCCGATTCTTTTGTTCAGCTGGATGGGCAGTGTGGTTGCCATGTCAAAAAATACAGTTTCCGATCCTGTATTGCTGTTACCGTCCTATATCCAGCCTGGTGCCACGATAACCGCATTTCCCGTAGAAATGAGTATTCGGTATGAACGACGCGAGCGTTCTACTAAAAAAAATGACTATATAACGGAAGATAGTGGAGACCGCTATATCAATATGCGTTTCGAACGTGGTTTCAAACACCCAGTGTATGTCGCTGCTATTATCAACGTAAACACTCATGCTGCACAACTTGCAGAGATCGAACGAAAAGTCAGACAGAAGCAGCCATTTGATGTACTAGTTAATGATGACCTTGGCACATCCATTACTCACGACGCACGCTTGAACAATTCAAATTAACATCCCAATTATTCACTATGGCCGATTGCCAGAAAAGCCCCGAAATGGTATATTTTCAGCCTCAATTTGGGCTCTGATTTCAGTATTAAGTTATTGATTTCACGAGAAAAGGAGCCAAAGTAGCAACAATGGATTTAAATGAATGAGCAGCTGGTTCACACGCCCTTTTTTAGCCCTTCTAAGCCTGACTTTTATCTTTGCTATAGCCGTACCGGCCTACGCAGAGGAATCCTCTATACAGAGCAGTATACAGGGCCGTATTCTCGAGCTTGAGGATGATTTTAAAACACTCTCACAGGCCTTTTTTGAATCTGAGCTAGCTGCTACGAAAACTGTTGAAACCCTCACGAATATCGATCATCTGGCACGTCAGGTTGCAAAACTGAATCAGTCGGGTGATACAGCTGGAGCGATACTACTCCTGTACCATAACCAGCCAACCCTGAATAATAATATTGATAATAAGCAGGTCTTTGAATTTATCGATTTATTGCTTTCGAATAACGAATGGCATCTTGCTAGCGTATTATATGAAGCTATTGAGTATGAGGGCGATAAATCATTACTCGCTACCGTGAAGTTCCTGTTCGCAAAATATCATGCGCAACGTCATGAATGGAAGCAGGTGCACGGCTTACTCAGGGGTATAACGACTGAGCTTGCTTCTGAAAATGCTGATTATGCAAACTTACTCAATGGTTCAGCACTGCAATATCTCAGGCAGCATAGACAGGCAATCGATAGTTATAAAAAAATACCTGCAACATCCCGATACTATAGTTATGCAAAACTTAATTCCGCGATTGCCAATATTCGTCAGGGCTGGTGGACTGATGCACAGATAGCCATTACCGATTACCTGGCCTCATCTGGAAAGGATAACCGTGATGAAATGGTTAATCGTCTAAATCTGGTACTTGGATATGCCCTGTTACAGCGTGAGTATTATCGTGATGCGAGAAATGCGTTCAGGCAGGTTGGCCTGGAGAGTCGCTATACTAATCGTGCTTTACTGGGTATTGGTCTAACTGCGACTAGCCAGGGCGATTTTGTAGGCGGCCTCAATGCACTGTCAATTCTCAAGGATAAGAAGACCTTCGATCTTTCAGTTGATGAATCTTATCTGCTTGTTCCCTATGTCTACGAAAAGTTACAGCAGGAACTTACCGTGTCTGCCAGTTATACAGAAGCGATGAATTATTATCAGCAACGTATCGATAAACTGAAGCAGATGCTTAAATCACCCATTGATTTTAGCAGTGTGACTTATGACGTTTCCACTTCTATCCTTATCTCACAACAGACCAGTCTTGATTATGGCAAACACTATCCACGATCGTTTTTGAATAATTACAGATTACTACAAAAATATGCTTCGCTTGCAAAAAATAAAACCTTGAAGAAGAACATAGATAAAAGCCTGCAAACGCACGCACTAGTTTTCCAGCAAATTATGAAACACCTCTTAGAACTCAGGCTTGAATACCTGAAAAGTTATCTTAACCAGTCTCGCTATGGTCTTGCCAGGTTGTATGACAGTAGTAATGAGGCAACCCAGTAATGTATTGTGGAAGGATTCAACGGAAGATGTTTCGAGTTTCATTAAGTCTGCTTATAGCTGGCATACTAACGGCCTGTAATTCAGAAGATAAACCACCCAGTCTTGCAGATCTTGATGTTACAAATGGTAAGCAAAGTGAGCAGAAGGTTTTTATAAAACCGAAGTCGACTGATGAAATCAGGAAAGCCTATGCAGATTACCTCAACAATGCAGATGTAGATGATCGCTCACGTATCGATGCGTTAAGCCGACTGGCCGAACTTGAATTCAGTTACAGTAATAAGCTTCTACAGGAAAGTGAAGAGCAGAAAGAACAGAATAAAGCAGCACGTGAAGATAAAATTTATGAAGCACGTCTTGATAAAACCATTGAGTTACTAAGTACCTCGCTAAAAGACTATCCAAAAGCAAAAAACAATGACACCCTGCTCTACCAGCTGGCAAAAGCATATGATCAGAAAGGCCAGCATCAGGAATCTATCGATACATTATACCAGCTTGTAGAGAAGTTCCCCAAAAGCCCCTTTTACGTCGAGGCACAGTTCCGTATCGCTGAAGACGCATTTTCATTACAGGATTATAGCTCCGCAGAGTTTGCCTATACCGAAGTGATAATATCACCCGAGAATAGCGTTTTTTATGAGAAGTCATTGTTTAAACGTGGCTGGTCACGATTTAAGCAGCAGTTTTATACTGATGCTGTAGACGATTTTCTGCAGGCTGTACTGGAACATAATTTTGATGAGTTTGAAAAGCTGAGTAAATCCGAACGAGAACAGTTCGACGAATATTTTCGTGCCATCGGCCTGGCATTTTCATATCTCGGTGGTTCAGAGCCATTGCATGATTACTTCAAGGATCGCCCTGATTTCCTTTATACCTACCATACTTATTCAATGGTTAGTGAAATATACCTGAAACAGGAACGTTACTCAGATGCGGTTGATACACATAAACAGTTTATCAAGTTTTATCCAGAATCGGATAATATCCCCTACTCGTACCTGAAAATTATTGAAATCTGGAAAAACAGTGGTTTTACCAATAAGGTATACGATGCTATTGAAACATTCTATGTTAAATATAATCCATCGAGTAATTACTGGAAGAACCAGAATGAGAATTCGCGTGTAAATCGAGCGATCAGGCGTTCGCTAAAAGAATATGTCGTGCTCATGACCGGCTATTACCATAATAAGTTCCAGAAGTCCGCTACAAAAGCAGACTATGTAAAAACTGAGTTATGGTATCAGCGTTATCTAAAGCACTACAGTGCCTATGCACAGCAGGATAATATTTACTTTTTGTATGCCGAATTACTATCACAGAAAAAGCACTATGTGAAAGCGCTTAAATATTATGAGCTGGCTGCTTATGATAATGACCTGATAATTCATAAAGATGCTGCTTATGCGACAATTGTGATGAGTGATAAACTGCATGCCTCGCAGGCTAAAGATGCTAAAGATAAACAGTATCTTAATAAGCATATAGCCTATGCGCTCAAATATTCACAGAAGTACCCAGCGGATAAACGAACACATCAGTTAATAAAGCATGCTGCTGAGCTATCATATAAAGCCGGAGAATATAAAACAACGATTGAGCTGGTTGATATTGCGACAACGGGTAAACCTGTAGATGCTAATGAGTATTTAATTATGCTTAAGGCAGAGTCATATTTTAATCTGAATGAATTCTCTGAATCTGAGTCTATCTATACACTCCTGCTGGCAAATAAGCAGCTGAATATCAATAAGCGCAAGGAATATCAGGATAAGCTTGCGTTGTCTGTATATAAACAGGCTGAAAAGGCACAGACCGAGAATAATATTCCAGTGGCTATTAATCACTTCTCGCGCATATCAGGTCTGGTACCTTCATCTGCTATTGCAGCTACAGGCCTTTATGATGCAATTGCTCTCAATATGCAACATAAGCAATGGGCCAATGCAATAAGTGATATTAAACGTTTCCAGAAACTCTACCCGAATAATAAACACAGTACAGAAGTGAGTAAAAAACTTTCAGTGGCCTATCTAAGCTCCAATCAGGGTATAAAAGCGGCACAGGAGTTCGAAAAAATATCCAGTATGGGAGGCGATGTTTCAGTAAAGTCGGCAGCATTATGGCAGGCAGCTGAGCTGTATGAAGAAAAAGGTAAACTGGATGATGCGATTCGATCGTATGAAGAGTATGCACGTAAGTTCACAAAGCCCTACCCTCAGTATATGGAATCTATGCATAAGCTTATTGAGTTATATAGTAAAAAATCATCTAGCAGTGGTGTGGCTAAATGGCAAAAGCAGATAATTAAAGCGGATAAAAGCGCACTAAATAATGTCAAAAATGACCGTACCAAATACATAGCTTCTTTTGCATATCTAGGTATGGCACGGTCAGAACAGCAACGTTTCGAAAAAATACATTTAAGTCTTCCCCTGAAGAAAAGCCTGTCACGTAAGAAAAACGCAATGCAGTCGTCAGTTAAATTATATGGTAAGGCTTCAAAATATAAAATATATGAAGCTTCAACGGAAGCTACCCACT
The DNA here is from genome assembly GCA_041589615.1 of Gammaproteobacteria bacterium. GTDB lineage: Bacteria > Pseudomonadota > Gammaproteobacteria > SZUA-229 > SZUA-229 > SZUA-229. The sequence continues at coordinate 7,072 of JBFHVK010000129.1, forward strand.
CTATTGCAATGATCTATAAACATTTCAGTAAATCATTATTAGATTCAGACAGACCAACGAACTTGAATGCAGAGGAACTGGATCAGTACGAAATCCTGCTCGAAGACCAGGCTTTCCCATTCGAAGATAAATCAATTGAGTTTCTTGAAATTAACCTGGCGAGAGTAAAAGAAGGACTGTATAACGACTGGATAAAGAAGAGCTATCAGCAACTGGTTGTTGTGTTTCCGGTTAGATATAAACGTCAGCCTAAGCAGGATGATTACATTAATGTTATGCATTAATGACAGGATATTATGATGACTACTCTTAGACACTATAACTATATTATATTAAGCCTGCTATTAATCGCGCTGGGTTTTTTACTCAGTTCCTGTGGACAGCAATCTGTTAAAACTACTTCTCCTGATGATGCAGCATCAAATGTTGTTGCAGGTTCGTCAGCTGACGTTAGTAGCAGTGATCGTGAAGCTTACAGGGATGGTATTACCGCTCTATATAATGGTGAACTATCTACTGCAGAACGAACCTTTAGGGGTTTTATCAAGCAGTATCCCAACCTTGCCGGGGCATATTCTAATCTGGCTCTAATCGCTTTAAAGCAGGAAAAGTATGATGAAGCGATGAAGCTAGTAGAAAAGGCACTTAGTTTAAATCCAGCGCAGGCACAGGCTTATAACCTGCGTGCGCAATTGAACGTTCAGTCAGGTAAAATTCATGAGGCTAAAGCAGACTATCTGAAGGCTGTAGAGCTGAAACCGGATTACGTCAATGCACAGTATAACCTTGCCCTGCTATATGATATTTACTTGCAGGATATTCCACTGGCCTTAAAACATTATAATATTTATATGTCTTTGCTTAAGCAGCCTGATGAATCCGTGAAAGAATGGATTAATCACTTGAAGGGGTCATTAAATAATGCATAAACGTATTTATGTACTACTGGTATTTTTATTGTTTAACTTCAATAGCTAC
>JBFHVK010000130.1:0-8019 GCA_041589615.1 Gammaproteobacteria bacterium
ATTGCCATCGTAGTCGCACTAAATCACCAGCGTTTTGTCGAGCTTAGCGCACTGCTTGTCATTGCTGTTATCCTGCACAACTGTATCGGCCTGATCAGCGGTTATATGGCTGGAAAAGTTTTCTCTTACTCTGAAAAAAACTGTCGAACCCTGGCGATTGAAACAGGCATGCAGAACTCCGGACTTGCCGTGGCTCTTGCTCTAAAATATTTCTCACCACTCGCTGCACTTCCCGGTGCAATTTTCAGCATCTGGCATAATCTCAGTGGCTCTATCCTGGCGAGTTTATGGCGTAGACAAAGCTAGGTGATTTATGTCTTGTCACCATGCCTTTACATGAATGCATATTCATTGATCTGCCATTCACACCAGGCTCAGGAATTCGATAAGCGTGCACAGCATTTCTTGTATTTTTTACCACTGCCACAGAAGCAGGGATCATTGCGACCCGGCACCACCACCGTGCGGGACTGCTGTGAATCTATCTGCTGGCCATCGACATATAGCCATACCTCTCCCTGCCTGATAAAGCGACTCAGCTCATGCATCTGAGCAGGCACACCCTGACTGACAAAGCTGGCAATAAACTCGACTTCTGCCTCTGTATCGCCCAGCTGGCGATGCCTCACAACCTTCAGGCCGGTCCAGAATGTATCATCTGCTATCTCGATACTGGAAGGCACATACTGTGGGTGCCAGGTACGCACAATATAATCAACATCACCACTTGCATATGCGGTATAGCGCGAGCGCATAAGCTGTTCTGCCGATTTTGCATGCTGCTCACCCAGCAGCAGGGGCTGGCAACATGAAGCAGCTTTTAAGCCACTACCACATACACAAAAAACCCCTGAGTTTTTTAATGTTTTTTCCATCAATATCTCTATCAAATTTCTGTTGCTAAGCCGTGATCACCAGTAAAAATATTATCTTATACCCCAATAGAATATTGACAACTCTGACATCTGGTACTATTGTAAGTAAACGATCACTAACATTGGTCGGTAGATTATACATGTCACATGAATTAAGAAGGAGAAACCAATGAGTTTCGACGCTGAACTAGACGCCAAAGGTCTAAACTGCCCACTGCCTATCCTGCGCGCAAAGAAAGCTATTGCTGAACTGTCTGCTGGCCAGGTTCTGAAAATTGTTGCAACTGACCCAGGCTCAGTTAAAGACTTTGAAGCTTTCTGCAAGCAGACTGGTAACGAATTACTGTCAAGCTCAGAAGCCGGCGGTGCTTTCGAGTTTATGATTAAAAAGTCTTAATCGACGATTTAATTCGAAAAAGGCACCTGTCAATGGTGCCTTTTTTTATGACCGTTTTCATTAGTCAATCGGGTCTCCAGTATTGGCCAAAAGACTTTCAGCAGAAGAACGACGCGCCTCTATCATCACGGTAGCCAAGCGCCTGTTTGCACAAACCGGTTTTCACGGTGTTTCCATAGATGAAATTGTAAAAGAAGTTGGTGTTAGCCCGGCCATTCTATATCGACATTTCGAATCCAAAGAAGAACTATACCAGGCTGTACTGCAGGAGTTTTCCGCGACTCGCGAATCCTATGTGGAAGCGGTAGTTGCTGATGACATAGGCTTTGAACAGGTATTGCGTGGCATGACAACTGTATTTGTCGCCAGTATCATGAACCACCCGGACATGCTCAAGATGGAGATGCACTCCCAGCTAGAGGGCTCGGCTGCCAGCCAGGAATTCTTCCTTAACCGCTGGAAAAGCTTTACCGATTATATTGAATTCAACCTGACTGAACTTCAGGCACAGGGTAAAATCAAACCCATCAATGCACAGGCTGCTGCACTCATGTACCAGGGAATCATCCGGGAAGTGTTGCTACTAAAATGTATGCAACCGACGGATCGTCTCAAGGACACACCGGTAGCCCTGCTCGTGGATGAAGTCATCACCTTATTTATGAAGATAATAGAACCGAAACGTAAATAACACAGGGTTTATATAAAATGATACGAAATATTACTTTTTTACTCGCTCTCGTAGGCTTATCCTTCAACGTCTTCGCGGGCGATAATCCTCAGGTACGCATTATTACTAATAAGGGTAATATCGAACTGCAGCTCGATAGAATTAAAGCGCCTGTTACAGTTGAGAACTTCCTGCAATATGCAAAAAGCGGCTTCTATGAAAACACGGTTTTTCATCGCGTCATTAAAAATTTTATGATTCAGGGAGGCGGCTTTACAGCAGATTTTCAGCGCAAGTCGACTAAACCTGCTATTGAGAATGAAGCTTTTAATGGACTAAAAAATGATCGTGGCACTATAGCAATGGCGCGTACTAATATGCCCCACTCAGCAACTTCACAGTTTTTTATAAATACCAAGCAGAATGATTTCCTGAACTTCCAGAATAAAACCATGCGTGGCTGGGGATACACTGTATTCGGCAAGGTGACCAGTGGAATGAATGTCGTAGACAGTATTGAAAACAGTAAGACAGGCGCTAAAGCGATCTTTAGCCAGGATGTTCCAGTAGAAAACATTATTATCCAGAAAGTTGAAGTACTATCTGAATAATTGCTTATAAAAATATTTTTCAGGTCGCAAGGATGCTTTCCTGAATTTCGTATAGTTTTAAACAGAATCCCGACTTAATTCTATTTTAGGCGTCGATACATAATTACCCTGCACATGATCTACACCACATATTTTTAACAGCCTCAATATCTCTGGACTCTCGACATATTCAGCTACTGTATAGCGCCCCAGGCTATGCGCCACGTCATTCATTGCAGTAACAATGGCACGATCGATAGACCCTCTTGCCATGCCTTTTACAAACTGACCATCAATCTTCACAAAATCTGCTGGCAAACATTTTAACTGCGAAAACGAGCAAAACCCTGAACCAAAGTCATCCAGCGAGAAGCGACAGCCGAGTTGTTTCATTTCATCTATAAATCGACTTGCAGAATCAAAATTTGCAATCGCGCAGGTTTCTGTAATTTCAAATATAAGTGAATACGCATCTGCACCATACTCATTAATTAATAATTTGATTTTAGCCAGACTATCTTCCGAATTCAGTGTTTGACCAGACAGGTTTATAGAGAAAGAAATATTCTGACGATGTTTCTGAATATCTACAAGAATTTCAAGCGCCTTACGGATAACCCATAAATCGACTTCCAGCATAAGATTGAAGCGTTCTGCTGTAGGTATAAAGGCATCAGGATAATAAACAGTATCTCCATCCCCCTTCATACGTAACAGTAATTCATAATGCAGGGCATTGCCTTTGTCTTCTACATAGCGATCCCATATTGCACCATCTTCAGCCGGTAGCAAATTCAGATCTATCTGGTTGAGATTCAAAATTGGCTGAAAATAAAGAATGAACCGATCCTTCAGCATGGCTTCACGCAAACGTTGTGACCAGCCCAGCTCGCTGCCCATAACATTCTTTTCATCATTATTACGCTCATACAGATGCGACTGGTTACGGCCACTTCGTTTTGCAATATGACAGGCAATATCCGCATTCGCCAGCACATCACCTGAAGTCATATTTTCTGTATCCATTAATGCCACACCAAAGCTTCCATGGACATTATAATTTTCACCACCGTAGGTGAAATTGAAACTTTCAAGCACCTGCCTGAAAGTTTCAGTAACAATCATTGCGGATTCTTCATCGACATCTTTTAGAATAATGGCAAACTCATCACCCCCCAGCCTTGCAAGTGTATCTTTCGCCCTGAGTTTTATAGATAACAGTTTAGCGATCTCGATTAATAATTTATCACCTGCATCATGCCCAGCTGTATCATTTATGTATTTAAAGCGATCAAGATCCAGGTAGACAAGCGCACTCATACCATCGCCCGCTCGTACCCGACTCATTTCCGAGTCAAGCTGATCTTCGAAATATCGTCGATTACACAATCTTGTCAGGTGATCGTGCGTCGCCTGCCAGTGCAGTTTTTCTTCCAGCATCTTGCGCTCAGATATATCCCTGAATGCAATTACCGAACCTTCCTGCTTACCATGAATATTTAATGGATACACCGTGCACTCTACGGGTACTGGCTTGCCGCATTCATGCTTGAATGCAGTTTCCCAGCACCTGAGCTCTACGCCTCTTCCATATGCTCGATACAAACGGTCATGACGCAACACATCATCATCGACATAATAATGAAATGCCTCTGATGCATTCTTACCAATTACCGATGCGACACCTGTTTTGCCCACTATATCCAGTGCAGCCGGATTTACAAACGTCACCTTGCCAGTATTATCTACACCGTAAACACCTTCACCTACTGATTCGAGAATACCGGCCAGCCGTTCACGTTCTGATTCAATATGATTCTGAACTTCTATGAAACGGCTCATGGATGCTATACGCGCAAGAAACAATTCCTCCGCTTCATTCTTGAACATACATTCGACAGCCCCGGCCTGGAGACAGTCCTTAATTACTTCATCAAGATAGGTACCTGTAATAACCGCTGTACGAATATTTGAAGTACGCTCATCATCGCGTAATTTCTGGCACAGGACATAACCATTTTCCTGAGGCATAAAGTAATCAATAATCGCCAGGTCGAATGTCTTCTCGAGCGCTACCTGGAAAGCCTGTTCAACTGAATCGGCTGTCTCGGCAATATAACCATTTCGATTTAGCAGGCGTTGATAGTAATGACGAATACTGACCGAGTCATCGACAAATAAAATTCTAATGGGATTTTCAGTAACTCGAGAAGGGTATTTATCAATCTGGGCTGTCTGTGGCCCGAGTAATTTTTGCAGTGTTGCAATGTATTCCTGATAATTTTCCCATGGAACCAGTGCCGCAAAATGACGTCGGCTCATCCAGTTGAGAACATCGACATTTGCATCATGAGAAATAATCAGTACAGGAAGCTCGTAATGATCCTCGCCCTCTAACAATCGAATCAAACGATCGGCATTCTCATGATTATTATAATTTGGCCAACCGATTACAAAGGCATCATACTGACTACTGTTATACCTGATTTCCTCAAATGCAGTTTCGAAGGTTTCAACAGCAACTAGCTCATACCCCTGTTTATTCAGGCCTTTAACCAGGATATACCTTAGCGTCGCTGATTCTTCAACGAGCAGGATACGCTGCTTACCACTGTCTGTCATTAATGTGTAACCTTAAAAAAAACACTCGTTTGGGTGACTCACAACAGGGATTATTGCCCATTTTTATCAATGCGCTGATTATCGCCCTGTTAACTTAGCCCTGAGTTTAAAATATAGTCTGTGTCAGACAGATTCACCAGCTATTTGAGAAGATACCAGTCTGCGCCTTAGCCAGCTACTAGCAATGGCTGCCGTTAAAATACACCATACTGCGAATAATGCACCCGGCAATGCCGATTCAGATGGGAAATGTTTAAGCGCAAGGGCGACACCCATACCCGCATTCTGCATCCCCAGCTCTATCATCAACGTAATTCTGTATAACTGCTCAAATCCATACAGCTTTGCCAGGTACCAGCCGAGTAAATAGCCAAGAATATTTACAATAATCACACCTAGCATGACAGATATAACCATCTCTGCTATGCGCTGCTGATTAGCTGCAACAGCATAGCTACAGATAATAATAATAGCCAGTGCCGCAACTCCCGGAGCAAAACTCCTCGCGGTCTGTAAATGCCTGCCTAGCCAGCCCTGCACCACCAGCCCCAGCATCAGGGGTAGCAATACCGTTTGTATGATAGTCATCATCAATGGCCAGAATTCTACCGGTAAAATCGCACCACCTAACCACTTCACCAGCAGTGGTGTCAGCACTGGAGATAACAGGGTAGCCACTGTGGTTAACGTGACAGAAAAAGCCACTGCTCCACCTGCCAGGTAGACGATGACATTACTCGCCATTGCTCCCGGCGCGCAGCCAACAATGATAAAGCCAATGGCTATTGCGGGCGTAAATCCAGGATACTGCGCCACAAGATATGCCAGCAATGGCATAACACTGAACTGACTCAGCACACCCAGCGCAACGCGTTTTGGATTCATTAGCTCAGACTGCAGATCACGGGCATTCAGCACAAGACCAAGTGCAAACATGGTGGCGGCAAAGAACCACAGGAAGTAGTCCTTGAACACCAGAAACAATGGCGGATGCAGATAGGCTGACACCGCACCAATCAGGGTTAAAACTGCCAGCTGATTTGCAATAAAGCTAAATATCTTCTGCATAATGCCTACTTCGATTTAAATCTTTTCAGCCCGTTTTCAATCGCCTCAATGACTTCATTTTCTGCCTCTTCCAGAACCCCCCTGGCTGGACTCTGCATCGCCATTACACTAGGCCGGGCAAACACCACCGTAGTCTGCCCCTGCTTTTCATATAGACCAACACGCAACGGGCAAAGTGCCAGCATATCCGGGTCAGCATTACTCACTGCGTTGGCATACCAGGCATTGCAGAACACCATGCTTCGAATGCTATCGAGCCTGTTGCGGTTGTAGTTTTCACCCCAGCGCTCGGAGAAACTCGCAAGGTTCTTGCTAATATTGGGCTCAAATACAACGTAAAAACGTGCATTCTCCAGTGACTCGTACACTGCTGGATAAACCTCCTGCATTGTCGCAATCACCATCTGTTTGTGTACCGCAGGCTCTGCCATACTGATGTTTACACTTCCGCCCAACGCCGTTAGCATGAGCAGCGACAGAATCATTTTCCTAAACATAGTTTTGCCCCTGTATGAATTGTCTTGCAGTGGGTAGAATACAGACTTTGCTTTGCCTGCAACACTGCTATGGCATTTAAATTTTCACTAATTCAGGATTCCAACGTGAGTAATACGAGCAATTTCCCCTGGTTACGTATGCGTCGCATGCGTCGTGATGATTTCAGTCGACGCCTGATGCGAGAAACCCAGCTGTCGGCTGCCGACCTGATCTACCCCGTATTTGTACTGGAAGGTGAAAACCAGCGAGAATCTGTGGCCTCCATGCCAGGTGTCGAACGCCTGAGTATCGACCTGCTACTCAACCAGGCAAAAACCTGTGTTGAACTGGGTATTCCTGTTATCGCACTCTTCCCGGTGGTTCCTGAAGAAAAAAAATCTGAAGATGCTGCAGAGGCCTATAACGATGAAGGTCTCGCACAACGCGCAGTACGTGCTATCAAGGCCGAATACCCTGATCTTGGTGTTATGACCGACGTTGCACTCGACCCCTTCACCACCCATGGGCAGGATGGCCTCATAGACGATAGTGGCTATGTACTCAATGACGAAACCACCGAGGTTCTATGCAGGCAGGCGGTTTCTCATGCCAGGGCTGGTGCGGATATAGTTGGCCCATCGGACATGATGGATGGACGCATCGGTGAAATACGTGAATCACTGGAATCAAGTGGTCATATTTATACTCGTATACTCGCCTACTCCGCCAAATATGCATCCAGTTTTTATGGTCCTTTCCGTGACGCGGTGGGTTCGGCCAGCAACCTTAAAGGCGGCAATAAATATACCTACCAGATGGATCCTGCCAACACCGACGAAGCCATTCGCGAAGTCGCCCTCGACCTTCAGGAAGGTGCTGATATGGTTATGGTGAAACCCGGCATGCCTTATCTGGATATCGTACGACGCGTAAAAACAGAGCTTGCAGTGCCAACCTACGCTTATCATGTGAGTGGCGAGTACGCTATGTTAAAAGCTGCCGCACAAAATGGCTGGCTCGATGAAAAAGCCTGTGTACTTGAAGCCCTGCTGTGCTTCAAGCGTGCAGGAGCCGACGGCATTCTCACCTACTACGCAATCGATGCTGCACGCTGGTTACAGGAATAGATCCACTCATGAGCGATACAGTAATTGACCGCTATGCTGTCATCGGTAACCCGATAGCTCACAGCAAATCCCCTTTAATACATGCCGCTTTCGCTGAGCAAACAGGTGAATCACTGAGCTATACGGCCGAACTGGTTGAAATCGGTAAAGTGGCCGAGTTTGTTCACGAGTTCATGCAGCATAATGGTCGAGG
>JBFHVK010000131.1:0-7956 GCA_041589615.1 Gammaproteobacteria bacterium
AAACCTGATCTCTATGTCTAAAGTATTAAACTAATAATAAGTACATCAGAAAGACCTGGTAAAAAATTCTACACCGACCAGCCTGGTAGTAATATAGCTACTACATCTAATTATTCAAAATTGGCAGAAGCGTACACTAAACCATTGAGATTAAAAGCTTCAAGAAACACGATAATGATCTGTATTAATTCAGATGATGGATTGTACGATATCACTTTCTAATATTCATGTGTGTCAGTGTATACACAGGCTTGTGCAAATAAATTCAGATAAATTCGCGTTAGATCATATAGTGAGGACGTCTGTAGAAGTCTTTTAAATCAGTTTGTATTATTAAACTAAATATAAAAAAACTATTGAAAAAAGGGGCAGCATCAGTGCGATAGTTCATATTGTATTGATATAAATATCTAGTGGCACCAAATTGATGCAGCCGCGTAAAGCAATATAAACCTTATGCACCTTTAGTGCGCCATAATATAGCAATTCTACTATATTTCATATTAAGTCATTGTATTTATTGATTATTATAAGTTGGCACGTTATGTGTATTAATTAATTCAAGATCAACGGTGATCCTTGCAGGTTTGAATTCCAATGATGGATTTACCTTTACTAAGCAGCTTTAGAAATTATTAATTAATCAATGGACACAGGTTTTCAGTAAGCACTCTGACTGTTATCAAAGCGAATACTTGTTGTGCATAAAATTTGGAGAAGTAAATGTTATTTATAAAAGATAAGCTATCAAGAAGAGGCTTTATCAAAAAGTTATCTTATGCAGTAGCAATGACGTGCACTTTAGGTATGAGCACAACTTATGCTGCGGAACTTGAAAAAGAAGATCTGAAGTTCGGATTTATTAAGCTAACAGATATGGCTCCCCTGGCCATAGCATATGAAAAAGGATATTTCGAGGATGAAGGCCTGTATGTAACACTTGAAGCGCAGGCAAACTGGAAGGTGCTTCTCGATCGTGTTATCGATGGCGAGCTAGATGGTGCGCATATGTTAGCGGGACAGCCACTGGGTGCGACCATTGGTTTTGGTACCAAGGCAGATATCATTACTGCATTTAGTATGGATTTAAATGGCAATGGTATTACTGTTTCAAATGATATCTGGAAACAGATGAAAAAGAATATTCCACATAAAGATGGAAAGCCTGTGCACCCAATTAAGGCAGATGCATTAAAGCCTGTAGTTGAGAAATATAAGTCGGAAGGTAAACCATTTAAGATGGGTATGGTTTTTCCAGTATCTACACATAACTATGAGTTGCGGTACTGGTTAGCTGCTGGTGGTATTCACCCGGGATATTATGCGCCTAAGAAAGGTGATATCTCTGGACAGATTAAGGCGGATGCATTGTTATCTGTTACACCACCACCACAAATGCCAAGCACAATGGAAGCGGGGACTATCTATGGTTACTGCGTGGGTGAGCCATGGAACCAGCAGGCTGTATTCAAGGGTATTGGTGTACCCGTTATTACTGACTACGAAATCTGGAAAGATAACCCGGAAAAAGTATTTGGTGTGAGCAAGAAATGGGCAGATGAAAATCCAAATACGCATATTGCCGTTGTAAAAGCCATGATACGTGCAGCGAAATGGCTGGATGAAGAAAACAACAAGAATCGTCCTGAAGCAGTGAAGATCCTGTCACAAAGTAATTACGTAGGTGCCGACTACGATGTTATTGCAAACAGTATGACGGGTACGTTTGAGTATGAGAAGGGTGATAAACGTGCAGTACCCGACTTCAATGTATTCTTCCGTTATAACGCGACATACCCGTACTATTCGGATGCAATATGGTACCTGACACAGATGCGTCGCTGGGGACAGATTGCTGAAGAAAAATCTGATAGCTGGTATATGGATATTGCGAAGAAAGTCTATCGTCCTGACATCTATGCTGCAGCTGCGAAAGAGCTAATTGCAGAAGGCAAATTAAGTGCTTCAGAGTTCCCGAACTTCTCAACAGAAACAGGTTTCAAACCACCTCAGAAAGAGTTCATCGATGGCGTGACTTATGATGGTACCAAGCCTAATGATTACCTGAAGAAATTCAAAATTGGACTGAAGGGTTCTGAAGAAATCAAGTAATTGAAAATAACCGCCTCGAAAGAGGCGGTGTCTTTACCAGGTGACACTATGTTATTCAAATCTCATTTTAAATTATCACTGATGAAATCAGAGGGAGTGAATCCCATGGCTTTTGTAATGCCTTTTAAATTACCCAGGGACCTGGGAAATAAATTCATAAAATCACTTATGATACCTTTCCTCGCATTTTTATTATTTCTCGGGATTTGGGGTGGCACAGCATCGCAAATAGAAACATCACTAGGACAGGTTCCCGGTCCTACTAAAGTATGGGAGCAAACCAAAACACTCTATGATGAGCATGTGGCCGAGCGAGTGAAAGAAGATAAATTCTATGAGCGTCAGGACGTAAGAAATGCCAAAAAGCTGGAAAAAAATCCTGATGCCACAATAAAAGTTAGACCATATACTGGTAAGCCTACTTTTATCGATCAGATGTTTACGAGTTTATATACAGTATTAACCGGATTTATAATTGCTAGCCTTATAGCTATCCCTATCGGTATCGTGAGTGGCCTGAGTTCTACAGTGCACAGGGCGATCAATCCTTTGATACAGATTTTCAAACCAGTTTCTCCGCTAGCATGGTTGCCTATTGTGACTATGATTGTCAGTGCAGTTTATGTCTCAGATGATCCGATGTTCTCAAAGTCGTTTCTAAATTCCGCCATTACAGTAACTCTGTGCTGTATGTGGCCTACTATAATTAATACCGCGATTGGTGTGTCGACTATTGATAATGATCTCATTAATGTTAGCCGTGTACTTCGACTAAGCTGGTTCACAAAAATATATAAAATTGTTTTGCCATCATCTATCCCAATGATTTTTGCAGGTTTACGTCTTTCATTAGGTATCGGATGGATGGTGTTGATAGCTGCCGAAATGCTTGCGCAGAACCCAGGTCTGGGTAAATTTGTCTGGGATGAATTCCAGAATGGTAGCTCCAATTCACTAGCGCGTATTATGGTTGCTGTATTTGCAATCGGATTTATTGGTTTTCTTCTGGACAGGACAATGCTCTATCTTCAGCAGAGAGTTTCCTGGGATAAGAATGCGATTATTCGCTAAGAACATATATTGAGGATTAAATAATGTCTAATGCATTTTTACAGTTAACAGATGTTTCTATTGAGTTTCCAACAGATAATGGTCCATTCAAGGCGCTTGATGAAGTTAATCTGGCAATTGATGAAAAAGAATTTATTTCACTGATCGGACATTCTGGTTGTGGAAAGTCAACGGTGTTGAATATCGTTGCAGGAATGTATCGTGCGACGACAGGCGGTGTTCTGCTTGAGAACAGGGAAGTGAATGAGCCAGGGCCTGACAGGGCCGTGGTATTCCAGAATCATTCGTTGTTACCCTGGCTGACTTCTTACCAGAATGTTGAGCTTGCAGTTCAACAGGTATTTAAAGGTGTTAAGAGTAAGGCAGAAATGCATGACTGGATTATGCACAATCTTGAACTTGTACATATGACGCATGCTAAAGATAAATTACCTTCTGAAATATCAGGTGGCATGAAGCAGCGTGTAGGGATTGCCCGTGCCCTGGCTATGGAGCCCAAGGTATTGCTCATGGATGAACCGTTTGGCGCGCTGGATGCATTAACACGTGCACATCTGCAGGATTCTCTCATGGAAATTCATGCAGACCTGGGTAATACCGTAATTATGATTACTCACGATGTAGATGAGGCTGTTCTGTTGTCTGACCGTATTGTTATGATGACGAATGGACCGGAAGCAACTGTGGGTGAGATACTTGAGATCGATCTGGAGCGACCACGTAACCGACTTGAGCTTGCTGATGATGAAAAATTTAATCATTATCGTGCTGATGTGTTACGTTTCCTGCATGATCGTCACAAAAAAGCAGCCTAATCGGTTTCTTAGTATGGTTCCTGCTTAATATAGCTGGCTAGTTCAATCAGGTTGTAATCGGGGTCCCTGATATATATTGAGTGTATGCTCCCGTTGGCCCCGGTTCGTACAACCGGGCCTTCAATTATTTTAATATTTTGTTCTGATAGTTCAGATAGAAGTGTATTTATATCTGCGTCGGTTATAAAACACAGGTCTGCACTGCCTGGCTCTGGGTATTGTGCGTGAGGTGTAATTTCATTGCCTGCTTTATGCAGGTTAATTTTCTGATTGCCAAATTTTAGCGCTTTTCTGTTTTCATTAAACTCGATCAGTTCCATACCGAGTACATTACAGTAAAAACTGATGCTGGCATCAATGTCTTTAACAGTTAAAACCAGATGATCCAGCTGTAGAATGTTCATTTAAGTTGTGCGTATTCATCTGCCTTAAAACCTACCAGAAGGGTTTTTTCATTAACGAGTACCGGTCGCTTTATAATGCTCGGATTATGCAGCATTATCTGTATGGCTGATTTTTCATCAACGCTGTCTTTTGTTGCTTCGTCAAGCTTGCGCCAGGTGGTGCCGCGTTTGTTGAGAAGGGTTTCCCAGCCGAGTTGCTTTATCCAGGACTTAAGTTCTTTTTCTGGTACACCCTGTTTTTTATAATCATAGAATTCGTATTCCAGGTTGTTATCAGTTAGCCACTTGCGGGCTTTTTTTATGGTGTCACAGTTGGGGATGCCGTATAACTTAATCATGGTTTAGTATTCTGCTTTCTAGTGAAAAAATAGTGCTATATGCTATTTTTATTTAATAAAGGCCTAACTGTTCGAGATGCCTTAATTAATTCGGCTTTATGAGCTTTTCAGGATATTTCGTCTGTTATTTCTTCTGCCTTGCCCAGTTTGATGGCATGTTGAAGAACTGTTTTTTTCATCAGGATAGTTTCATGGGTAGTGATGTTTCGAGTTTCCCAGCTATCACCCTTGTCTGAAATAATTTCAATTGTCATGCCGGTAATTATAAATTTTTTACCAATCATTTTGTTCACAATTGAATCCTGGGTTTTATAAAGCAGTTAGTCCGCGAATGCACGCGAATAAACGCAAATTATTTAGTGTGTGCGCCTGCGGCGCACTAAAGCCAGAAATTGCTTTCGATTTTATTTGCGTTTATTCGCGTGAATTCGCGGACAATAAGCTGTTAACTGTTAATCGATGTCACGAAGCAGTTCGTTAATGCCAACCTTGCCTAAAGTCTTTTCGTCAACCTGTTTAACAATCACCGCACAGTACAGGCTGTAAGTGCCGTCTTTAGATGGCAGGTTGCCCGATACGACTACAGAACCTTTAGGGATTCGACCATAAGTGATTTCTCCGGTCATACGGTTGAAGATTTTAGTGCTCTGGCCAATGTAAACGCCCATTGAAATAACCGAGCCCTCTTCAACGATTACACCTTCTACAACTTCAGAGCGTGCACCGATAAAACAGTTGTCTTCGATGATGGTTGGTGCTGCCTGTAGTGGTTCTAGGACACCACCGATGCCAACGCCGCCTGACAGGTGAACGTTTTTGCCAATCTGCGCGCATGAGCCAACAGTAGCCCAGGTATCAACCATTGTGCCGCTGTCAACGTATGCGCCAATGTTTACATATGATGGCATCATAACAACACTAGGTGCGATGTAAGAACCTTTACGTGCTGTAGCAGGAGGTACAACACGAACACCCGATTCGCGGAAGTCACGAGTATTGTAATCTGCAAATTTAGATTCAACTTTATCGTAGTAGTTTGTAAAACCACCCTTGATAAACTCGTTGTCGTTAATGCGGAAAGATAACAGTACCGCTTTCTTTAACCATTCGTTAACCACCCAGTCACCGGAGGTTTTTTCAGCGACACGCGCCTGGCCAGAGTCAAGCATGGCTATCGCTTCTTCAACGGCTTCACGTACGTGGGTTTCTACATTGCGTGGTGTAATATCAGCGCGTCGTTCAAATGCTTCTTCGATGACATTCTGTAAATCACTCATCGGGGTCTCCAAATATCTATTGAGTTAAAGTGTCTGTATAAAATCTCTGATTCGATTAGCGGCTTCAGTGGTTTCATCAAGTGTTGCCACCAGGGCCATACGAATATGGTTTTCGCCGGGGTTTATGCCATTCACTTCGCGTGACAGGTATTGCCCCGGTAATGCGGTAATGTTCTTCTCGGCAAATAGCCTTTGCGCAAAATCGGTATCTGTAATGGGGGTTTGCGGCCACAGGTAAAATCCGGCATCCGGTAGTTTAACATCCATATGTGGTGAAAGTATTTCCAGTACGGTATTAAATTTCTGCCGATACAGCTGACGGTTTTCGATGACATGCTGTTCATCGTTCCAGGCGATGATGCTGGCGTGCTGGTGATGTCCTGACATCGCACAGCCATGATAGGTGCGGTATTTGAGAAAACCCTTCATGATTTCAGCGTCGCCGGCGACAAAACCAGAGCGCAGTCCGGGCAGATTGGAGCGCTTCGACAGGCTGTGAAATACCACGCAGCGTTTGTAGTCTGAGTTGCCCATTTCAGCAGCAGCTTCCAGCAGGCCACAGGGTGGCTTCTCGTCATCGAAGTAAATTTCCGAATAGCATTCATCAGAAGCAATAATAAAATCAAATTCTTCCGCTTTATTGATCAGCCATTGCATCTGCTTTTTAGAAATTACCGCACCTGTAGGGTTGCCGGGTGTGCAGATATAAATTAACTGGCAACGTTTCCAGGTGTCGTCGCTAATTGCTTCGAAGTCTGGCAGGTAATCGGTTTCCTGGGTGGTATTGTAGAAGTAGGGCTCAGCACCGGCCAGGAATGCAGCGCCTTCATAAATCTGGTAAAACGGGTTGGGCATACATACAAGCGCATTATCACTGCGACTAACCATGGCCTGGGCAAAGGCAAACAGTGCCTCACGGGTACCATTTACCGGCAGTATATGCTGCTCTGCATCTAGGCTATCTGCAGGTAGTTTGAAGCGTGCCGTCAGCCAGTTTGCAATCGCCTGGCGTAGCTCTAGAGTGCCTTTTGTTAGAGGGTAGTTGGCAATCTTTGGCAGGGCACGGGCCAGTTCGTCGAGCACAAAGGCGGGCGGTGCATGCCTGGGTTCACCAATCGAAAGGGCGATATGGGCCAGCTCTTCTGATGGCTTGATACCCTGTTTAAGCTCGGCGAGTTTTTCAAACGGGTAGGGTTGTAGTCGATTGAGATCTGGGTTCATGTAAAATACAGCTTGGTAATCAGGGTCGATAAAGGCGGCATATTATATGCTAACTAAGGCTAAATTGGGCAAAACTGGGGATTAAAGTGGCTGTTTTATCAATACATCATGTCAGTCTGGTCGTTGCGGATACTGAGCAATCACTTGAATTCTATACACAGGTACTTGGCCTGGAGGTATGTGCAGACAGACCCGAGCTGGGTTTCAAGGGCGCCTGGTTAAGCATTGGCGAGCAGCAGATACACCTGCTTGAAGTGCCTAATCCGGATCCGGTTAAGGGTAGACCAGAACATGGTGGCAGGGACAGGCATCTTGCGCTCTCGGTAGACCGGCTTGCTGATTACGAGCAGGCATTGCAGCAGAGAGGGCTACATTACACCCTGAGCCGTTCGGGACGAGCCGCCCTGTTTTGCCGGGATCCCGATGGCAATGGTGTTGAGCTGGTGCAGAATGTTTCTGAGTGACAGAAGAGTTCGGGCTAATAAAAAAGCCTGATGTAAGCCGGGCAACTGGCTTAGAAGGGTGTGAACCCTGCCCTGGAAGTCGTCATCGCCACGAGCTGTTAGCTGTATTCTGGTGACTTTAAAGACGCTGGATCCCCGATAAAGGCATTCGGGGGTGACGACTTATTTATCTGGATGAAAAAAGCCCCAGACCAGGGAGGAATGGGGCTTTAGTCGTTCATATTAAAGCATCAACAGATTAGGTTAACATCCTG
>JBFHVK010000132.1:0-7932 GCA_041589615.1 Gammaproteobacteria bacterium
AATTTGTAACAGGTCTTGCAACCGTTGGAGAGAAAATGATTATCGTGCTTGATATTGATCATATGCTAAATGCCGCTGAATTGGCTGTAATTGATGGTATGAATAGCTAGTGTGCGTTAAATGGAATTACCGACAAATATTTCCAGACATAAAGTTGTATTCAAAATAAATAGATATGAATGACATTTATAATAAAAATACTGATATAGAAACTTTGATGAAAGGTGTTGCTCTTGCACATAATAAAGTCGATGAGATAATTGACGAATTAATGCTTGGGATGCTGGAAGCGGATGTAAATATAAAGTTAGAATCAGGTGATTTATCTCATCACATGATGAATATACTTGAAAATGTTAATAACAGAGATGAGCTGGAGTCAGTATTATCAAAAATAGGTGACATCACCAGGCGACATAAGCTTATAAAAGATGACCTGGAAGTGGTGGCAGGAATCATTAATCGTTCCTGCAAAAAGGTTATCGGAAGACGTTGGACAAAAGCGATAAGTGCCGCTTGTGATGAGTTTATGACATCAGCTATAGAGATATTTCTTGCAGGTGATTCTAATGATAGTGAGCAGAAAATACTGGTTGAGTCAGAAGAAAGTAAATCGATACCAGTGATAAAGCTTGAGTCAGTACAGGATATTAGAAGATCGAGTGAATTAAAAAAAGAAATAACGTCATTACTGGAGAACGCTGTCAAGATCGATATAGATGGCTCGGGTGTGGAACGCATTGATGGATCGGCTATGCAATTACTATATGCGTTATTTATATATGCCAGGCAAAACAATGTAGCGATTAACTGGATTAAGCCATCAGAATCATTAATCGAGGCAGCTCGTGTGCTGGGTATGCAAGGGTCTCTGGAGCTTGAATTTAATTAATCCTGATTCAGTATGTCTGTATGGTCATACTAAAGAAACCGAAAGATAAGGTAAGAGCATGTCAACTGATAATTATAAGTCTCCGATAGGACTTGATGTTGAATTACTGGAAAGTAGTTTTGAATTGTTGTCCTCCAATGCAGATAAGCTCGTAGCAAGGTTCTATGAAGAGCTTTTCAGGAGATATCCCAGCTATAGCTCATTATTTTCCTCTACTTCAATGAAGGAGCAGGAGAAAAAACTGTTGAATTCTCTTAAGCTGGTTGTTGCCAATGTTAGAAAGCCAGATTTACTTGCCTCTGCGCTACATGATCTGGGATTAAAACATAAAGGATATGGTGTAAAGAGCGAGCATTACACTGCGGTTTCTACAACTCTTATTGATGTTATGAAAGAGTTTGCCGGAAATTCATGGAGTTCAGAAATCGAGAATGCATGGATACATGCTCTAGATGTGATTAGCAAAATCATGATTGACGCATATAAAGATGAAACGGTAGCTAGTGATAATAATAGTAAGCTTGATAAATCAGAGGCTTTGAATATGAATGACAATAGAAATAGCAACGAGGACTCTCAGGAACTGACAAGACTCAGAACTGCAGTAAATGGTGCTATGCAGGCTATTATGATGATAGACCGTGATTTCATTATTACTTATGCAAATCAGGCCACAATGGATTTGTTGAGAAGGCATGAATATACCCTGCGTAAGGAATATCCAGGATTCAGGGTGGATGCACTTATGGGTGAATGTATAGATATTTTTCACAAAGATCCATCTCATCAGCGCAAGCTGCTTTCTGATCCTGGGAATTTGCCTTATAGCACACAAATTCAAATTGCTGATCTATATTTCAAACTGAATGTCACTGCAATGATAGATGATAATGGTGTATATATTGGCAATACACTTGAATGGGCTGATATTACTACTGAAGTACAGAAATCCAGCCAGGCAGCGAGATTACAGAGTGCGATAGATGGATCTATGCAAGCCATAATGATGGTGGACAGAGATTTTATTGTTACCTATGTTAACCAGTCAAGTATGGATTTGCTGACAAAATACCAGAGGCAAATGTCGACAGTTTTTCCTGGATTTAGTCCAAATTCAATTGTTGGAAGTTGTATTGATATGTTCCATAAAAACCCTGCTCATCAAAGGAAATTGCTTGATGATCCAGCTAATCTTCCATATCAAACTGACATTAAATTTGCTGATCTTCAGTTCGCCTTGAATGTTACTGCGATAATAGATGCAAATGGCAGGTATGTGGGTAATACACTCGAATGGTCTGATGTAACACTGGTTCGGCAAAAAGAGCTTGAAGTTGCAAGGTTGCAATCAGCTGTAGATGGTGCTGAAGCAAATCTGATGATATGCGATACAGACTTGAATATTACATATGCAAATCCGGCTGTAGTTAAAATGATGAGCGCTAGAGCTGATCAGCTGAGGAAAATATTTCCCGGTTTTGATGCGAGCAATCTGGTCGGACAGAATATAGATCAGTTTCATAAAAACCCTTCGCATCAACGTCGATTACTTGGTGATCCTTCTAATCTGCCCGCTAAGGCTGAAATAAATGTTGCTGGGCTCCAGTTCTCTGTAAATGCAACAGCGATCATTGATCATGAAGGAAACTTTATGGGTAATATGGTCGAATGGAGAGATATTACCGAACAGAAAGATGCTGAGGATCAGATGCAGAAACTGATCGAAAACGCTGTTTCAGGAAAGCTAGATGCACGAATAGATGAATCTCAGTATGTGGGATTTATGAAAGGCCTGGCAGAGAATATAAATCAGTTGATGTCTGCAGTTGTGGAGCCATTACGAGAATCTCAGCGTGTAATAAATCTATTGTCGCAAGGAGACCTGACACATCAGATGGAAGGTGAATATGCAGGTGAATTCGCCGACCTCAGGGACGCTCTCAATTCAACGACAGATATTCTTGCAGATATGGTTGATCAGATAATGGAAGGATCAGAAACAATCCTTACATCATCAGATGAAATTTCTAGAGGTAATGCTGACCTGAGTCAGCGAACTGAAGAGCAGGCATCAAGTCTTCAGGAGACTGCATCAAGTATGGAGGAAATGACCTCTACTGTAAGGTTGAATGCTGATAATGCAAAAGAGGCAAATAAGCTTGCAGCAACAGCACGAGATCAGGCCGAAAAAGGTGGTGAGGTTGTTCAGAAAGCAATTGATGCCATGGCAGATATTAATGCAAGTAGTAAAAAGATTGCAGACATCATAAGTGTAATCGATGAAATAGCATTCCAGACAAACCTTCTCGCATTAAATGCCGCAGTTGAAGCGGCGCGTGCTGGTGAACAGGGTAAGGGTTTCGCTGTTGTCGCAGGAGAAGTGCGTAATTTGGCCCAACGCTCTGCTGGAGCAGCCAAGGAAATTAAAGGCCTGATTAATGACAGTGTTGATAAAGTGTCAGAAGGCTCTCGATTAGTTGATGATTCTGGCAAGACTCTACATGAGATTGTCTCTTCGGTTAAGAAGGTAAGTGATATCATCGCAGAGATTGCAGCGGCAGGGATGGAACAATCTGCAGGTATAGAAGAAGTTAACAGGGCTATTGCGCAAATGGATGAGATGACCCAGCAGAATGCTGCACTGGTAGAGGAAGCAACAGCGGCAAGTGAGTCTATGAATGAAGAAGTGAGGGCAATGAATGAGTTGATAGATTTCTTTATCATTGATGAGCTGGAACAGCCCGTTAAAGTTGTGCCAAAACGAAGAAGAAGAAAATCATATCAGCAGCAGGAAAAAAACATTACCACTAGTAGAAGAGGTAGCGTTAAGAAACGACGTCCGCCAACTATAGTCGAGGATAATGATGATGAATGGGAAGAATTCTAGCGGATGTATTTTGTTAGTGTGTATACATGCGTATTGAATGTTTAATTTCTCTTTCAAACTGGGACATCTAATTGCTGGTAGTTTAGTAGATGGTTAAAAAGGCAGATTTATTTGAACGAGAATTTTCATTTACTGATAGTGATTTTCGCTATATACAGTCATTGGTCGCTGAGCGCACAGGAATAGTTCTCGGTGATATAAAGCGTACTATGGTATATAGTCGTCTTGTTAGAAGAATTCGGAAATGCGGTGTAAATAGTTTCAAGGCATACTGTGATTTATTAAAGTTGGGTGATGAAACTGAATTAATTTCATTTACAAATGCAATTACCACTAATTTAACTTCTTTTTTTCGTGAGCCTCACCACTTCGATTATTTAAAAACAGAGCTTTTACCAGAACTTGAACAGCTAAAAACCAATAAAAGATTACGCATATGGTCTGCGGGCTGTTCTTCTGGCGAAGAACCCTATTCAATTGCAATGACAGTACAGGATTATTTTGCTGGAAAACAGGGTTGGGATATTAAGATCCTGGCCACTGATCTTGATTCAGAAATGGTATCCCGTGCAGCGCAAGGTATATATACCCAGGATAGAGTGACAGGGCTTGATAAAGGGCATCTACAGAAATATGTAAGGAAGGGGCGTGGTGAACATGAGGGCATGGTCAGGATGAGCGATTCCCTAAAACAGATGATAACCTTTAAGAAACTTAATTTACTACATGAATGGCCATTTCATGGGCCTTTTGATTTTGTTTTCTGTCGTAATGTTGTTATTTATTTTAGCAAGGATACCCAGAAGGAACTGTTTGATCGTTATGCTGATGTTATGTCTGATAATTCTTCCCTGTTTATCGGGCATTCTGAATCATTATTTAATGTGACCTGTCGATTTAAATCTTTGGGTAGAACTATCTACAGGAAAATTGAATAGATGTCGAATAATAAATCATTATTAAAACCTGGTGATTATAAGCTTCCCATGTGCCCATCAGGGCTTGAGCATATCAATCGTTACTGGGATAAGCGACAACAGTCCTTCTCTGCCAAAATTTTACCCGGTGAATATTACGTTAGCAAACATAATGAAATCATTAATACTGTACTAGGTTCGTGTGTATCGGCATGTATTTATGATAAGTATGCCGGAGTCGGTGGCATGAATCACTTCATGCTTCCACTAGGTAATGTTACAGAACACTCTGGAAAAGAGCATTTAACAAGTGCAACCAGGTATGGAAACTTTGCTATGGAAATTTTGATAAACGAAATTATTAAGGCAGGTGGTCAGAAGAAAAATATGCAAGTTAAACTGTTTGGTGGTGCCAAAGTATTGACCAGTCTCCTGACTACAGATATTGGGCAGAAGAATATAGTATTTGTGCGCGATTACCTGGAGATTGAGAATCTTCGAGTTGTATCCGAAGATGTTGGTGATATATACCCACGTAAGATTATGTTTTTCCCGGATAGTGGCCGAGTTAAAGTTAAAAAGTTGAAGAAGATGCATAATGATACAGTAAGATTGCGTGAAGAACGCTACCGCATCAAGATTGACAGAGAGCCTGTCCAAAGTGATATTGAGTTGTTTTAATATGGTATTTTCATGAGAAACAAAATCAAAGTATTAATCGTTGATGACTCAGCGCTTGCCAGGCAGGTGCTGAGCAGTATTCTTGGCTCGTCAGATGAAATTGAAGTCGTGGGTACGGCCAGTGATGCTATGTTTGCTCGTGAGAAAATAAAACGACTTAATCCAGATGTAATCACTCTTGATGTTGAAATGCCAAAAATGGATGGACTCACATTCCTCAGAAATATTATGAGGCTTCGTCCAATGCCTGTAGTTATGATCTCAAGCATGACCGAGGAAGGTGCTGATATCACACTTGAGGCTCTGGAAATTGGTGCAGTTGATTATATAGCCAAGCCAAAATCAGATTTACAGAAAGGCTTTGAAGATTATGCCGATATTATTGTTGAGAAGGTAGTGATGGCGGCATCCTCAAGGCCAAGGGAATATAAAAAGAAGAAACAATTACCCAGGGGGTCTACTAACAATCCCGCTGATGTGGTGCTTCCTAAGACAACTGCCACTTCTAAATTTAAGCTAAGCAGTAAAATTATAGCGATAGGTGCTTCTACTGGTGGAACTGAGGCTATCAAGGAGGTACTTGAGGTTTTGCCGGCAGATTCTCCTGCCATTGTAATAAGTCAGCATATACCCGCTTATTTTAGTAAGTCTTTTGCTGAGCGTATCAATAAGTCTACTAAAATGCATGTATGTCAGCCCACTGATAATATGATAATAAAGCAGGGCTGTGTGTATATATCGCCGGGAGACAGACACCTGATTGTAAAACGGGTTGGCTCTGATTATATATGCACACTCAATGATGGCCCTCCTGTAAATCGACATAAACCCAGTGTAGATGTTATGTTCAGATCACTGTCCCAGGTGGCCGGAGCAAATGCTATGGGTATATTACTAACCGGGATGGGGAATGATGGAGCGCAGGGCTTACTGGAGATGAATGAGCAAGGTGCATATACTGTATGTCAGGATGAGGGAACCAGTGTTGTGTGGGGGATGCCTGGTGCTGCCAGCAAGCTTGGAGCAGTCGATAAGGAACTGCCGTTAGGCGTGATCTCGGATGAAATATTGCTTTTCTCCAGCCGCTAAAATGTATAAAACCGTGATTATGTGAAGATCATAGTCGGTAATAAAGTTACGTCTTAAAAAGCATAATTTACTGATTAATGCTAAACTTGTCGATATATATGTACTCCTTCGTGCTCTGGTTTTTCTTAATATACAGGCAGGCAGAAGCCATATCGATTTTAAGCAATTCTATATTAGTGGGGTGTATACATGAGTGTATCTATTAATGTATCGGATGATGGAAAAACTGCATCGATTAGAATTAATGGTCGCTTCGATTTTAGTTTGCATAATGAGTTCCGAAAATCATATAAAGATCTCAACCTGTCTTCAGGCGAATATATTGTCGATCTTGGCGATACCGATTATCTTGATAGTTCTGCACTGGGTATGTTACTGCTACTCAAGGAACATGCTGAATCACACTCATCAACAGTGAGATTAATCAATTTCAACCCTGAAATTAAGGAAATCCTGACGATTGCCAGTTTCGATAAATTATTTACACTTGAATAGATTTCCTGATGCTGTCATCAGATAAAACAATTTTGATTGTTGATGATGATCTTACAAATCGTCTGGTATTACGTGCGCTGATAAGTGAGGCAGGGTATAAGTCTATCGAAGTAGAAAATGGTGAGCAGGCTGTACATGCAGTAGAGCAAAACCATATCGACATCATCCTGCTGGATGTGATGATGCCTGTAATGAATGGCTACGAAGCAGCCAAAATAATCAAAAGTCGTCAGAAACGATTTGTACCTATTATTTTTCTTACTGCAATGACTGATGAAGATGCACTGGCAAAGTGTATTGAGGCTGGTGGTGATGATTTTCTAACCAAGCCATATAACCATGTTCTTCTCACATCAAAAATTAATTCAATGCTGCGTATCGCGGCCCTTTACGCAAAAATAGAAGAGAAAAATAAAAAAATACAGCAAAGCAACCTGCAATTACAGCAGGAAATGTATGTAACCAAAAAGTTGTTCGATAAAATTACACGCCATGATATGCGCGGTACTCAAACGGGGCTAAATTATTCGATGTCTCCCATGTCCATGTTCAATGGAGACATTATTGTTGCTGAGCAGAACCAGACAACCGGACTGGATATTATGGTGGGCGATTTTACCGGTCATGGATTATCAGCAGCTATAGGGGCTATACCTGTTTCTGATGTCTTTCATAGTATGACACTTAAGCGCTTTGGTTTTGCAGAAGTTCTGGCTGAGACAAATAGTAAGCTTCTAGACCTGTTGCCAACACAGATGTTTATGGCTGGTGCGATGTTAAGTATTGATCGTAGTAACAATGTTCTAAGCGTAATAAACTGTGGGTTGCCAGATATTTACCTTTATCGAAATCATAAAATTATCCGAATCTTTAAATCTAGAAATATCCCTCTTGGTATTAGTGCCTTTTCATCTACCCAGTTCGATGTCGAAATGGAACCATTACAGTTTGGTGACAGGTTATTTGTTGCT
>JBFHVK010000133.1:0-7880 GCA_041589615.1 Gammaproteobacteria bacterium
CCCCTAAACCACAGCAGCATCAACGCTTCGCGACTTTAATCTTCCACCCCTCATTTAACAGGCGCCACCTCACAGCGCTTAAAACATGGAAACTTGGCACAATATTCCAATGGCCATCTGCTAGAATAAATCTTAAGCTGCATTGCTTGATATGCTTTGGACTGTAGGATATGTTGCAGTTACCCCCCAAATAAATTTTAAAAAGATGCCGTAATAAGATGCCATACATAACCAAACAGCACATATTGCTTACTCTCTTCGCAGCTTCACTACCTTTTAATACCTTCTCTGCACCCACCGAGCCTCTGGACCATTTTATTTCCATGAGCCTTGAAGACCTGGTAAGCCTTGAAACCACTATAGCGACCACCTCAAAGCGCACCACTACACAGGCGCCGGCAGTTGTTACCTTAATTACAGAGGATGATATCAAGGCAACCGGAGCAACCAACCTTGCAGATATTCTTCAAACCGTGCCTGGCATACATATCAGATACCATCATTTTATTAACCGACCACTAGTACATTTCCGTGGCGCAAAGGCCAACCAGACACTGCTTATGATCAACGGCAATACCATGCGCGACCTGGTATGGAATCTGGGGTTATTCTGGAAAGGAGTGCCTGCCAGTACTATTGAGCGCATCGAAATTATCCGCGGCCCGGGATCCGCCCTGTTTGGCGCCGATGCGGCGGCGGGTGTTGTTAATGTGATTACCAAAACCGCCGGTCGTATCCAGCGTAGCGAGGCTGGTATTCGTACAGGTAGTTTTAATACAACCAGCGCATGGATGCAGCATGGTGACCATTTTAAAGGCTTTGAAATTGCGGTTACCGCCGAAGTCTCAAGCACTGATGGCCATTCACCCTATATTTTGGCCGATGGCCAGACCCTCACAGATAGCAGCCTTTCTCTAGCACCTGATAATGCAGATTATGGCTGGAAAAACACTGATTTACGTTTCTCTGCCGCTATTGAGCACTGGCGTTTACAGGCAGATTACACACAACGCAGCGATGTAGAAATCGGACTTACTGGCTTCGGCGTACTAGACCCGGTCACAATGGGTGAAGACAGCCGTTTTAACCTGGATCTTTTCTATAACAATGACAATTATAGTGAACACTGGTCGCTCGCTACCGAGCTGCGTTATCAGCATCTAGACTACACCTCGGGTGCTGGCTTTCAGGAACGCCCTCCGGGCTATACGGATACCAGCGGGACTTATCCAGACGGTCTCATAAACCAGAATAGCGCAGCAGAAAGACACCTTGCCTTCAATCTAAACGGCGTTTATCACGGCATTAATAATCACGCCATTAGAGTCGGCGCAGGTCATAAAATCCAGGATCTGTACTCAGTAGAACACCTGGTTAATTTCGGCGTCGATGCAGATGGTAATGACATCCCCGCGGGAAGCACACTTGTCGATATTTCCGATAGTGAACATGCATTTGCTCCCGAGAAACAACGCAACATTACACACTTTTTCATTGAAGATGTCTGGCAACTAACACCTTTCTGGGAACTCACTGCCGGTGCCCGTTACGATGACTATTCCGACTTTGGCGACACTGTTAATCCACGTCTGGCCCTTGTGTGGCAAACCACTGATAAACTCACTAGCAAGCTTATTTATGGCCGCGCCTTTAGGGCACCCAATTATAATGAGCTCTTTGCTGTCACTTCACGCTCGCTGCCCAATAGCGAGCTGGAACCTGAGCGCTCAGAGACACTGGACATAGCATTCAGTTACTCTGCAAGCAACAGTCTTTTATTTAATATCAATCTTTTTTACTTTGATCAAACCGACCTGATTGATCGTGATAGCGACAGGCAGTATCAGAATATTGGGGACCATACCATTAGAGGTATCGAGCTTGAAACTCGCTGGCAAGCAAATGAAACGCTAGCTTTTGTTTTTAATTTTACGGCAAGAAATCAGGATGACAGCTCCTTCCGCTTTAACCCGGAAGCAGAAGAGGAGGCTTACCTCCGTTTTGACTGGGGATTCAGAAAAAACTGGAATCTTAACTTCCAGACCAACTGGATTGGTGAGCGCGAGCGCACTCTCATTGATACTCGTGAGCCACTAGATGATTTCAGCGTCACTGATACAACAATCCGTTACGCCAGTTCAGATGACTGGGAGTTCGCAGCATCAATACGCAACCTGTTTGATGAGGACGCCAGGGAATATACAGGCAGATCGATTCCTGACGATCTTCCACTTCCAGAACGTAATGCGTATATTGAAGCCCGTTATAAATTCTAGATTGAACTCACTTTATATAACTGGAGATCGATTACGTCCAATACGAATTCAACTGAACTAACGGAATAAACACAATGAAAATAAAAAACATGAAATCACGGATGAAACTGCATCACAAACAGAGGCATCCGTGCACATTAACAGCTCAAACAAGCACTGTAATGTTTTTCTGTTTTACCGGGAGCCATATTTGAAAGGGGTAAGATCCAGCAGACTTATCTTTAATTATCTATATGCACTTGTCATAGCATTGTGCTCGCCTTCAGCTTTTGCTGTTACACCAGATGAAGAAGAAAACCTTTTCAAAGCCGCATTCATTTATAATTTCGCCAAGTTTACTACATGGCCAGCCGACACATGGACAAACAACGATTCATCTTTAAACTTATGCATCATTGGGCATGACGTTCTTGTTAATGAACTTGAAAAGCTCAACGGCAAGAAGGTTCTTACACGCACACTTTCAACCACCAGATTTTCAAACAGTTTACCCAGCGGCACATGCCATCTAATTTACATTGCACTATCAGAGAAGAAAAAAATAAATACACACATAAGTAAGCTTGCAACCCAGCCAAGCCTTACCATTGCCGAAATACCTGGCTTCGCCGAATCCGGGGGCATGATTGAATTATACAGAAACGAGGGAAAGACACGCCTCAATATAAACCTTAAGAAAGTCCGTGAATCAGGACTCAGCATTAGTTCCAGATTATTAATTATCGCTCGGGTAATTCAGTAGGAATGCCCGCCATGAAACTCAAGAACATATCTATCAAACATAAAATTGAGGTCATTATCCTCATTTCCTCAGCTGCAGTATTACTATTATGCATTGGTCTATTTATGTTGCTTGAAATTGTCTCTGCTCGAGACGAGGCAGAGTCCAGACTCAAGGCGTTAGCTTTCGTGTTAGGTGCCAACAGCAGTGCAGCGATTGTTTTTAAAGATGCTGGTGCAGCTCGTGAAGTTATGTCATCGTTGTCATCACAAGGCGATATTCTTCAGGCTCGAATTTTTTCCCCTTCAGGTAATCTATTTGCAGAATACAATTCGAAACTTCATATTCATGATAAGGAATTCAGTGATAAAAGTAACTACGGTTTCATTCTTGGCCAGGTGGTTGTTTCTGAACCTGTCATTGCTCATAATGAAAACATCGGCACAATACAGATTATAGCTGACATGAGTCGCGCGCATGAAATTCTCGGCCGACAGTTCTTCCTTGCAATGGCAATTTTTGCTGTTTCAATGATGGCAGCTCTCCTGCTTTCTAGCAGACTGCAGCGCGTTATTTCAGAACCAATTGAACGGCTACTCAAATCAATGCGTCGCGTTGCAGAACGCAAGGACTTCACACATCGCGCAACACCCACCGGAAGCAACGATGAATTCGCATCCCTGGTTAATGGCTTCAACCTGATGCTTGATCAGATCGAACATTACGACCATGAACTCACCTCCTATCGTATTGATCTTGAACGACTGGTTATCGAACGCACACATGAACTTGAAGAAGCTAAATCTCAGGCTGAGGCAGCTAATCAGGCAAAGAGCGACTTTATTGCCACCATGAGTCATGAAATTCGCACACCCATGAATGGCGTCATTGGCTTCACCAGCCTTCTTGAAAAAACCAGCCTCGACAATGAACAACATGAATTTGTTAATAACATTACCAATTCAACCGAGAGCCTTTTAACCATTATTAATGACATACTCGATTTCTCTAAAATGGAAGCGGGTAAGCTTACGCTACAGAACACAACATTTTCACTTCACCAACTGGTTGAAGACATAAGGGCTTTCTTTTCACTACAGGCGGAACGCAAGGGTATTTTGCTACATACTCACATCGACCTTAACACTCCCCACATGCTTGAAGGAGACCCTGTACGTATAAGGCAGATTCTGGTTAACCTGCTTAGTAATGCTATAAAATTTACTGCCAGGGGCCGCGTCAACCTTAGCATTCAAAACTGCAGCCCACATTCTAATAAAGTAGAACTTCAGATTATTGTTAGTGACACTGGCATTGGTATTCCTGAAGAATTGCAACCACTGATGTTTCAACCTTTCCAGCAGGGTGATGGCTCGATTACTCGTAAATATGGTGGCACCGGCCTTGGCCTCGTAATAACACAGCGCCTGGTAGAATTAATGGATGGTTCCATTAAACTTACCAGCGAGCCAGGCAAAGGCACAAGCTTCTGCGTTTTACTTCATCTTAAAGCTGCGAATCTTTCCGCTGTTTCTTTTGCTACCAGCCCAATTAAACTTTCATCCGATAATAGATTTGATGATTACTCTTTCAAAAACCTGAATATACTTGTGGTAGATGATAACTCTATCAATATCAAAGTGGCCGCCACCTGCCTGAAAAATGAGGGAGCAAGTGTAGTAGAAGCCATGAGCGGGCAGAGCGCAATAACTGAAGCTCGCTCACAACAGTTCGACCTTATCCTTATGGATCTTGAAATGCCAGGCATGAGCGGACTAGAGGCCTGCCGCAATATTCGCCAAATCAATGGCTATACAAACACTCCGATCATTGCGCTCACCGCTCATGCATTTCCCGAATCACGAGAGCAGGCACTTAAAGCTGGAATGCTTGATCTCATTGCCAAACCCTATAAACCTGACCTGCTAATTGCAAAAATTCGCCAGTGGTGTTTTCACACAGCGGCTATTGACACAGCTGAAGCTTCAGAAGATTCATCACACAAAAAATTACAGATCTATGACAGGGATGAAGCACTGAATGCAGTTGGCGGCAATGTCAGCACCGCAAATAATTTATTGAAGGAATTCCTGACGACACTGCCATCCACTCAGTCAGGCATTAGTACAGCTCTTGAAAACAACAACAGAAAAAGCCTGTACGACATCGTGCATAAACTTGCCGGCTCAACCTGTGTAATCGGCGCAACATCACTGCATGCTGCCGCAGATAATTTAATGGACCTACTCAAGGAATCACCCGAGGACAGCAACATTATTCATCTTGCTGACGAAGTACTACATCAGATCGAACTATTCAGGGAAAAGACAGATAAATAGAAATTAATACTTGCCGCAGGGGCCTAACGACCCGAGCGGCTACTTGAAATTACTTACTGAAGGACTCTAACAGTACGCTCTTGCCGAGCATTTCTGGGGGTTGCTGTAAGCCCATTAACTGTAGAATAGTTGGCGCAACACTGCATAAACCCATACCCGTATTCAGGCGCCAGTTTTCATTATCGATAATCATGCAGGGAACAGGGTAAACGGTATGCTGTGTATGCGGCTCACCGGTTACAGGGTCTACCATTTCATCACAGTTACCATGATCAGCTGTCAGCAGCACCGAGTACTCCTCTTCTACAGCCACATCCAGTAAACGCCCAACCTGTTCATCCATTGCTTCGACAGCAGCAATAACTGCGTCACGCTTGGCGGTATGCCCAACCATATCCCCATTAGCAAAGTTCACAACCAGAAAGCCAAAGTCATGCGACTTTAATGCCGTGATCATCGAGTCTGCGACTTCTCGCGCACTCATTTCTGGTGCCTGATCATAAGTAGGCACTTTGGGTGATGGAATCATCACTCTTTCTTCACCCGCCCATGGTTCTTCTCGTCCACCATTAAAGAAGAAGGTCACGTGTGCATATTTTTCAGTTTCTGAGCAATGAAACTGCTTGAAGCCTGCACGACTAACAACTGAAGCAAGTGTAGTTGTCGGACGTTGAGGCGCGAACGCAATCGGCAGCAAAAAGTGTGGATCATATTCAGTAAGGCAGGTAACCGTGACCGGCTCAAAACCTCCACGCTCAAAACCATCAAAGTCAGACTGGCTTAATGCAGCGGTTAACTGACGCGGGCGGTCATTACGGAAGTTGAAGAAAATAACATTATCATCTTCGAGTATTTTTTCTGCTTCCGGAAAAATACAGGGCATAATAAATTCATCGGTGATGTCATTATTATATGAAGCCTCGATGGCATAACGTGCTGCTTCATGAGGTTCACCCTCAAGGTTTGCCAACGCTTTCCAGGCAATTTCAGTTCTGTCCCAACGATTATCACGATCCATCGCATAATAACGACCACACAGTGTAGCAATCGCACCTTCTGCGTCGTCCAGAGCTTCTTCCAGCCCTGGAAGATAACCCATCGCCGCCATAGGCGCAGTATCACGACCATCTGTGATCATATGCACCAGTGGCTTCACTTTGTATTTGGAACACATTTTAATTAGCGCACAGAGGTGACTTGTATGACTATGCACTCCACCATCTGACACCAGACCCACAAGGTGCATTGGCCGTTCGTGTTTGGCTGCATCTTCCATAGCAGCGACCAATGCGGCATTCTCGAAGAACTCGCCACTATCTATCGCATCATCGATGCGCACCAGGTCCTGTTTCATGATGGTACCGCAGCCCAAGGTGAGATGCCCCACCTCGGAGTTGCCCATCTGCCCGGATGGCAAGCCTACAGAGCGCCCTGATGCGTCAAGCGTAGTGTGTACATTTTTTGAGAGATACTCATCCAGCCGAGGTGTATTCGCCTCTACGACGGCATTATTGATGCGACTTGGGTTAACGCCAAAGCCGTCAAGAATGATTAGTAATGTGGGTCGTCGGGGTACACTGCGCTTTTCAGCCATTATAGTTCTCTATTTTATCCGGGATTTCTCTTTACTTTTACCGGCGCGTATTATACCTGAGTTTGCGCCCTGCGTGTGGCGAATATTAGAAAATTCTTTTTTAATAGTCACGGCCGACAGGCCTTAGAGGCATTTGCCTTACTTATATTGTGGTTAATTATACTACTATGGCAGAGCTGGTAAGCACAGCCTATTCTCCTTGCTGAATGAGCCTGTCGGCAATAAAACTGGCATAGTGCAGGGGCTCAATTACTACACGACTGTCCATCAACCCATCTTCCCCGTACAGCTTCAATAACCTGCTACTGTATTTCTCGGGCATACTGCGCACTAGCTGCATCATCACTACATCACTCGCAGGTAAATTATCATCCTTGATATTTCGCACTGCACCCGGCATCGGCAGTATTGAATCACTGGACAGATACCAGCCATTTCTGGAGATAAATCGCGAAAATACTTCATCAGTAATTATAAAACTTCTCGTCTCATCTCGAGACACACTCAACGCCTGCCAGCGCCAGAGCGCATCAGCCATAAAAACATAATCCTGCAAATAAACACTGGCTTTTGACGGATCACCTAGCCAGCGCTCATGCTCCTGTATAATTCGTTTCGATAAGCGCTCAGCAGCCTGCCGATATCGACTATCGGGTTTCACACGAAGTAATTCTGTAATCGCCTTTAAAGTGTATGCATTCCAGCTTATGACAAACTTGTCATCGCGCAAGGCAGGATTTTTTATACGCTTCTTCAGTAAACTGTCTTTAACCTCTGATGCCTCTTTACCATTCCATACCCCAACAGGTAACAGTTTCTGTGCACTTTCAATAAAATTATTTTTTATATTCTTCTTATACCAGTGATACTTTTTCTCCCCCAGGCTTTTCTCTAGTTCTTCCTCACTCCATATATACATACCACCTTCTTCATCATGACTGTCCTGTGCA
>JBFHVK010000134.1:0-7744 GCA_041589615.1 Gammaproteobacteria bacterium
GCATCAAGCTGTGTCACCGCTGGTATTTTAAACCCTGCAAACATTTCTACAGGCGCACCTTTCGCAGTGGAAACCAGATAACCCGTCAGGCAAACAATCATGATAGTTATATAAAATGACAGATGCACAGTTCTAGCTAGCAGCTTCTGCCACAGATAATCGGCCAGTGGCTCTGGCTGGATGGTAACCATTCGCCAGGCAATTCTTATGATTAATAAAGCAAGTGTAAACATGCCTAATGCTTTATGCCACCAGGGTGCCGAATTATACCAGGCGTCATAATAGTCGAGCTGCACCATATATACACCGAGAATAAATAAAAACATTACCAGTAACGCCATCAGCCAGTGGAGAAAAATACTGACAATGCCATAATTTTGCTGACTATTTATATAGGTTATTTTCATTTACAGTTAACCTGTTTTTCTGATTGCGAATTACGCACACCGAAATTATCACCTGCTGCCTGCCGGGATACACCACGACTTAACCTTAAATCCACAAACTACCTGGTAGACCATTTAGACAGCCTCGACAGGCGAATATGCTAGACTCTCTTATAAATCAAAGCATTAGAGTCCAACATGAATATCTTAATTATTATTTCATGCATTACTTATATTTAGCCACCTACCTGAATGAGTGATTCCTCTTTCTGCACACTACCCCATAATGGTCTATTCCACTGAAATGGCATGCATATCACCATTAGAAGTGTAACTATTATCACATACAGATAATAAGCTGCCTTTCTAAAATCACAAAGGTGAACTGGCGATTAACAGCTAGCAAATGTCACAGTGATAATAACTATTCTTTAATTTTTGGATACGGGCATGCAGTTTTTTAATACACAACAGACTATTCCTGAAACACACTTCGTAAATCGTATCGAGAAAATTAAATCTGTTTACCCAATGCTTGCAGATATTAACGAACAAAGCTGGCTTGACACCATTGACCAGGCGAAAGCCATGCATATCAAGCCTGATACCACATTATTTAGCGGCTCAGCCACCTGTAATAACTTCATGCTTATACTTGATGGCACCATTCGACTTTACCAGAGCGCTGAAGACGGAAGAGAAATAACACTCTATCGCGTACAGGCAGGAGACCTATGCATACTCAGCCTGAACAGCCTGCTAAAAAATCAGTCATTCAATGCCATTGCAATAACCGAATCATCTGTGAATGCACTCGCAATCACTTCTGAAGAATTCAAGTTCATTATGAATGAATCCCAGGCTTTCCGTGATTTTGTAATTAGCACTCTCACAGAACGCCTTTGCGATACGATTTATCTGGTACAGGAAACTGCATTTAATCATCTGGATATGCGCCTGGCCTGTATGCTTGGTGGCCTGTTTGAACGAAACCAGGGGCCTTTATTAAAAATAACTCATCAGGAACTGGCTCACGAGCTTGGCACCACCCGCGAAGTCATCAGCCGAATCCTCAAGGATTTCGAACGCAAAAACTGCGTCAAACTATCACGGGGAAGTATTGAGCTGTCTTCTGCTGATGGACTTAAATGGTTTACAAATCCCGTCGCCTGAAAAATCATCATTACTTTTTTCAATATTTGTATGTTTAGTTACATACCTTATACAACACATAAAATATATTCGTCATTCAACTGAAGTGTTCACTTATAACAACTGAATACTTCAGTACCAGGTAACTGGTTTGTACCTTAACAGCATACGGAAGTGCTGTAATTTTGATTAAATGGCATTGTGGTATAGCAGATGAAATCTCAAAGTATCTATCATTGGCAGGGGCATAACATATGCATAGAAGCAAGTGCGAGCCCACAATGTTTATGGCTGAATTGCCAGCTTGAAGTTATTGTTGATAATCGAAAAATAGATTTTCTTAGAAAACGATACTTTTGCCATGCCAAAACTCATTTTAAATTCCAGCATCTTGGCAGGAACTTCAAAGGTGAAGTCATTTCCTCCGGCTTTCCCTTCACTCCAGTGATTTCACAGTCGACTATTATTGACGATACTGTTATTGGCCACAGCCAGATGCTGGTAAAAAAGCGCATTCTGACTTACATACTCCTGTCTGCAATAGCGTTAGGCCTTCACCTGTTTTAAATCGGTCTAGTCATCCACCAGTGACATGCCGCTGGTATCCGGTGGCGGAGGCGCATCTTTCTTCTTCAGCTCACCCAGATCACTTCCCGGTGGAGCCATATCCAGCTGACTAATATCCACATCCGGTTCACTAACCTCAGTTATTTCATCCTGCATCATGCTACCGACTGGAGCAATATCTGCACTCAGGTCTGAAATATCATCTGCACTGATACCGAGTGGATCTGTATCGGGTGCCGCAGGGACATTTTCCGTGTTGATGGTAGATGGACGAGTAACAGCTGCAACAGGCTTTTCATCCTGCACAGCTGCTGGAGTTGAGGCTGGTGCTGGAGCTGGGGTTGCTGCAACTTCACCTTCTGCAAGCGATTTAACTTCACAAAGTGCTCCCGCATTTAACAATGCGGTTTTATATTTATTCGCTGTTGCTTCATCGATATTTTTCTTGATGACCACTCGCTTGCCGGAGAACAGATGCGCCAGCTTAGTAGCATCCGCCTTGAACATGGCGCCTACCTTTGCTTTCACCTGTTCCAGGTTAGCACCTTCGGCAATTTCTCCCGAAAAAGCTACTTCATATAGTTCTTCACTCATAGACCCATGACCTTCAGGAATTCTTTAAAATCTGTCGTACGTGAATATGCATTTCACACTATAATTTCATTATAAACATAAATTAACAAGACAGGGCCATTTGCCCTGATACTGTATCTGTATATTAGTTATAGAATATAACATTATAAAAATCGCCCCGGAATATAAGTTAAGACCGAATTATGAATAAACACTCTGAAATAGCCCGTATATCGCCTCGTGGGCGCATGGAAACTCTTTCACAACAGGAAGTGAATACACTCAAAAATGCCAGCGAAATGGGCGGTTGTTACGATATATATCGTCGCTGCTCACTGGCTGTCCTGAATGTAGGCAGCATAGTAGACGACACAAAGCAGGTTCTCGAAGAATACTCGGATTTCGATATTCGCGTTATTCAACAGGAGCGAGGTATCAAGCTTGAATTGCAAAATGCTCCCTCCAGTGCTTTTGTAGATGGAGAAATGATCACCGGCATACAGGAACACCTGTTCACAGTTTTAAGGGATATTGTCTATGCCCGAAATGAGCTGATGAACCCTGCACGATTCGATCTTGATTCAAAGAAAGGCATTACTAACGCGGTGTTCCATATACTACGCAACGCAAATGTACTGAAGCCAAATGTCGACCCCAACCTCGTAGTTTGCTGGGGTGGACATTCAATCAGCCGGGAAGAGTATGACTACACCAAGGAAGTCGGCCATGAACTAGGGCTGCGAGGCCTGAATATATGCACAGGCTGTGGCCCTGGCGCTATGAAAGGCCCAATGAAGGGTGCCACTATCAGCCATAACAAGCAGCGAATTTATAATGGCCGCTTTATCGGCATGACCGAACCTGGCATTATCGCCGCCGAGTCACCCAATCCTATTGTAAACGAGCTGGTTATCCTGCCAGATATCGAGAAGCGACTTGAAGCCTTTGTGCGCACCGGTCACGGTATCGTTATCTTTCCGGGAGGCGCAGGCACAGCAGAAGAAATTTTATTTATTCTGGGCGTACTGCTTAATCCGGCGAATAAGGAACTACCGTTTCCACTTATCCTGACCGGCCCCAAGAGCTCGGAAGAATATTTCAAACAGATTCATCACTTTATCGAGATGACGCTCGGTTTCGAAGCCCAGCAACGTTATAAAATCATTATTGATGACCCGGCACTGGTCGCACGAGAAATGCGTCATGGCATGGAATCCGTAAAAGAGTTCAGGCGCGCCAACAGCGATGCCTATTATTACAACTGGATTCTTGAAGTCGATCATGAGTTTCAGAATCCATTTATACCCAGTCATGAAAACATGGCAAAACTTGAACTGAATACCAATATGGACAGGCATCATCTGGCCGCTAATCTACGCCGTGCTTTCTCTGGTATAGTTGCCGGAAATGTAAAAGAAGATGGCATAAAGTCTATCGAGGAGCATGGCCTGTTTGAAATCCGTGGCGAGAAAAAAATTATGCAGCCACTCGACAAACTACTCGAGTCGTTCGTAAAACAGAACAGAATGAAACTACCCGGCAGCAAATATACGCCGTGTTATAAAATCGTCACATAGACCAGGCATGGCCTTATACTACCTGGACGATTGCACAATCGCAGGCTTTATATCAAAAAATGAACTATAATCAGTCATATAGACACTAACTTAGAAGCACTTATTTATAACTACTCACGTTGTAATCCTCAGGGGAGGTGTTTTTATGCAAGCTGGAGACGTTGTTCCATTAATTCTGACACTGGATAATGCCGGTCGACCGATTACCTGGGTCAACTGGCAGGAAGCGGTGAACCTGTATGTGAGAGAACAGGTAGCATGGTCCGCTAGCGACACTACGCTGCGCATACAGGGTGGCACCTGCCAGAAAACCGGCCTCAGGTCGTTTATTGACCTCAATACCATTATTGCTGTACGTGGTGCAAAAGCCAAACATAACCACGACATCACCCCTGCATTAACCAATCGGGCCCTGTTCGAACGCGATAGATACACCTGCCTGTACTGCGGTAATCATTTCAAAACATCACTACTTACCAGAGATCATGTAAAGCCACGTGCGCAGGGAGGAAAAGACGCATGGAGTAATGTCGTCACAGCCTGCAAGGCCTGCAACGTCAGGAAAGCCTGCTTCACTCCACACCAGGCACACATGCCATTACTTGCCTTACCCTATATCCCTAATAAAGCAGAAGCGATGATATTATCGAATCGACGCATACTGGCCGATCAGATGGATTTTCTTAGAAATCATGTACCCAGGGAACGCAGGGACTCGTTTAACTAGCAACTAAAAAGTTAAAAAGACTCAGCTAAAGCTGAAATATTTTTTTACGTCTTTTTTAATATCCCAGCGACAGGACATACCACGTGGAAATGTCACCATGTCTCCTTTCCCCATTGTCACTGGCTCACCCCCGGCTGGAGTCACCACAACTTCACCTTCGAGAAAATAACAGGTTTCTTCTGCATCATAGGTCCATGGAAATTCAGATACTTCTTTCTCCCATACTCCCCAGCTCTCCACGCCCAGCGCTTCAAGCATTTTTTGTTCAGGATTATGCAGGACTTTTATTTCACTCATTACTTACCCCTGTTCAATATCTTTTAAACCAGCTTCAAGATTTCTATACCTGAAACCTGTCTGGAAATTATCCAGCAGTTTTTTATTTGAAATTCGTTTCGATTCCGCCAGATAAGATAACATACCCGGTGACAGTTGCTGCTGCGCCTCCTGCAAACTTATTTCTGCCGGCTTCTCAAACCCTTTTGCTTCGGCCACCTTCATAAAATAATCATTCATTGTAGAAGGCTCACCATCACAGCAGTTATACACACCTGATTCCACATCACGTGTTAATGCCTCTACACAGAAAGCAGCAAGATCATATGCATGAATACGATTGGTATAACCGGAGTCTTCTGCTTTTACTATCGGCTCACCTGATGTGATTCTTTTTAGAGGCAGCTTGTCTGCCGCATAAATTCCCGGCACCCTGAAAATTATCAGCGACAGATGATTTTTATTACAATAATCCTGTAGCTGTACCTCAGCACTGAGACGCCGATGCGCTCTGTCTGCCTGCGGCTTCACAGGCCTGTTCTCATCAATCCAGTCACCACCACAATCACCATAAACGCCGGTTGTACTGATCAGTACTATTTTCCCCGGGACTGCACCGGCCAGCTCTAGCTGCTGAATGAAATTTTCCATTCGCAAATCCACTTTACCTGTTGGAGGCGGCGGGACAAGATATATACAGTTCGACCCTGTAAACTGCTCCGCTGTAATAAAATGGCTTACCGACTGGTCAAAATCTATTTGCTCAACAGACAGCTGCCGTTCTTCACATGCTTTTAAAGAGGCTTCGGTATTTACATAACACTTTAGCCCTGGCTGCTGCGACTTCAGCATCATGGCAACTTTTTTGCCGATATAACCACAACCAAGAATATTAATTTTTATTTCATTCATTAATTTTCAGTTCTCGAAATAATAACTGCGTTCAACCTTACTCACCTGGACACTGTATTCCTCATACCAGAGTTCACGCCCGAGTTGTTGCGCCTGCAAATGATCCAGCTGTGATCGCCAGCTTTGTATTGACTGCTCATCCTTCCAGTACGATACCGTTATACCTGATGATAAATCTCGCACTGAATCCACACCTAAAAAACCTGGCTGCTGCCCAGCAAGTCGCAACATCTGTTCAGCCATTTCAGAATAGCCCTCTGTTATTTTAGAGAGCCGGGAACAGAAAATAACAGCATAGTAAGGCGGTATCAGCTTATCCATTTTTTAACTGTAATTATTGAAGGTAACCAAGAATAACATGTCAGGCTGACAGGATTAACTGATGGGCATAAAAAAAGCCCTGCTGGACAATGCCAGGCAGGGCCTTTCACCAGAGGTGCTACTAACTAGAAATTCTTGTCGCAGTGATCAACACGCGCATCATAATAACGCTCACAGGTATAGGCATCGCCACCACGTGCATAACACTGGCCACGTTGTTTGTAAGCAAATTCTCGGCATGCGCCCCATGAATTGCTGAGCTCCAGCATTTGCTGCCTGTGTGCCTTTTGCTTGTCACGCTTGGCTTCCCAGGGGTTATTATTCAACTTCTGAAAAGCGCCTGAGTTTGCTGTGCTGAACTTACTTTTAAACTCAGCTTTCATTTTATTCTGTTCCCACTCAGTAAGCTCATGCTGCTTGGAAGATTTATCCTTGAATACACCACGCTCGGATGCAATGGCTGACTGGGTGAATACACTTAAGGAGAGGGCTATGCTTATTGCAGTTAAAAATCGGCTCAATTTCATAATAGATCCTGTCAAAATGTTTAAATTAGCTACAACATTTCCACATTCTAATAATTAGCCAATCTCATATTCTGGCAACGGGAAATGCTACGAATCAGGAGAACCCTGACATACATTGATCATTTGCAAGCAGCACCGAATTGAGTTCAAAAGTGCCTGACTATTACCGCTAAATGGCCAGTGCGTATATTCACTGCCTCGGGTATGATCAGCAATTTAGCAAATGTTAATATACAATGCAATACCGTTTAGCACTGAAGTTATTGATTTTCCTGATAAATCACCCGTTTGGGGGATATAACCTCGCTATTCCGGCGTAATTTCACGAAACGAGTCCAGTAAATGGTAGTGGGGATGCTGCTTCTCTTCTGCCTTACTATCTGGCTGCCGTATGGCAAGCAGATGCGCAATGCCATACTCCCTGGCGGCATCCAGCACATTGAAGTTATCATCGATAAACAGGGTGCATTTTTTATCAACCTGCTCGATTTGCTCCAGCTTTTCCCAGAAATCCGCTTCTTCCTTGGGAGAGTGTAGCTCATGAGAGGTTATGATGCGGTCGAAGTAACGGTTCAGCCGTGTTTTGCGCATTTTTACATCGATACTCACCGGATGCGCATTCGTCACCAGGACAACTCGCTTACCGTGCATGTGCAGCCCTTCAAGAAACTCGATAACATAAGGTCTAACTGCAATTTTTTCGCATATACTCTGCTTCAGTGAGCC
>JBFHVK010000135.1:0-7638 GCA_041589615.1 Gammaproteobacteria bacterium
ACCACGCCCCTACCTCAAATAGTTATTGCTGATGATGACCCTTCTGTAAGGTTTCTACTTAAACATATCCTGGAAAAGGAGCATTATACAACTCTGGATGCATCAAATGGTGAAGAGGCTATTAAACTACTCGATGAACATCACATAGACATGCTATTAATCGATGCGATCATGCCAGAACTAAATGGTTTTGAAACCTGTAAAATTGTAAAGAAAAAATTTCCAGAATTGCCTGTTATTATTATCACCAGCCTGGATGACGATGCATCAGTTGAAGAAGCCTATAACGCGGGTGCCGATGACTACATAACAAAACCTATAAACTGGTCAGTATTAAAACATCGTCTATCACGCGCAAGAAAAAATAGTGAGAAAAATATTGCAAAAATTTCACCCGAACTGGCAAATGACATTGAAACAGGGCGATACACTATTAGTAATAGATTACGTATTGATATCAATAACGAATCTGCAAAGTCAATTATCACATACCACAACCAGAAATCTCATAAAAACCATAGATTACTAGACTCGAATATTACACTCCAGTTACGTCATGCAAGGCAATTAATAGAAGATTGTTGCACGGCTTTTGAAAACTGCAAAACTGTAAACAAATTGAGTATTTTCATACATCCGTTCAATGCAAATCCTGTCCAGTATATTAATATGCTTCGAGACATACTTAAATCCAGAAACATCAAGAATGAATTGGTGGAATGTGTTTTTTCTGAAGCACAGTTATGCAACATAAACATGATACATCTATATAATGCATTATCAGAACTCAATGTGAACTTGCACATTAATAAATTCAGCTTCTCTCTTCACACTCTAAACCTCGCTCAAAATAGCCGCTGTGATGCTATAGAAATTGATATTCCACTAGTATATAAAACCCTGAAAAATGAGAACCTCATCATTGACATGCTATCTGAATATAAAACTCATGGCATAAATATTTTTGGGGCCGATATATCATCAGCAGAAGAACTGGATTTTTCAAAGCAAATAGGCTGCAGCGAAATTCATGGGCCGGGACTGGTACAGACAGCCATCTGAAACATACAGTCTGGATGCTCATATATATGAGCCATTTTATATATAACCAGGATTCTAATACTGAAATCATTTTTAACCATAAGAAGCTACAATATTCTGTAACATGCTAAATAATCAAAATGACCCGTTATGACATACAGACAAACACAATCAACTAGCCTTAATATCTGTTTAATAGATCGTATTAAAATTAATGATTTTTTACGACTTTGGACTATTCTTACAGATATACAAACCACAGTTTAATAAGAGTGATAACGACATGAGCAATATACTGGTCGTGGATGACGACCCCTCAATATTAACCTTCATAGAAGAAACCCTGGACAATGATCATGATGTATATACGGCCGAAACTGTCGATAGAGCTGAGGAAATTATCAAAAACACACAGATAGACCTGCTCATTGCCGATCTGGTCATACCTGAGAAAAATGGTATTGATATGATTATGTCATTCAAAAAGACTTATCCAGATTTACATATAATGGCAATATCTGGCGGTGGTGGAATCACCGGTAGATTCGACTACCTACCCATTGCTAAACTGGTTGGCGCCGAGGTCACCCTGAAAAAACCTTTTACGATTGATGTATTACGCAAAAATGTATCCAGCATATTAACATCCCATCCGACGCACAATGTCGATTGATAAAGAGCTTCAACATCAAATCATAGAGCAACTACAGGAATACTCTATATTCTGCATACTCAATGACAACTTCACTATCATACATTGCAACACCCAGTTTGAGTCTTTATTAGGTTACAAACAGAATCAACTAGAAGGTATAAAACTGAATGATATTGCTTACAACACAAGTAAAGAAGCGTTTCAACTTATAGAAGAATCACTAACAGATAAATGCTTATGGAAAGGTGAATTACAGTTCAAATCCAGATATTCCGGGAAAGTATGGTTAGATACCACCATCAAACCTGTAAACTCCGATAAAGAAGAAAAAAAAACGTATTATATTGCCTTTTTTATAAACTCCAGCGACAAACGAGACCTCATAAATCGACTAAAACAGCGCGCACATCGACAGGGACTAATAGCAATACTTGGCCAGGTATCTCTAAGCAACATACCGGTAGTAGATTTACTGGAACAAACTCTATCCGTTGTCTGCGGTTCCCTGAATGTAAGTAGCGGTATTATATTAGAATTAGCCGTTAATGGTCGCTCTGCGTTGGTCAAGGCAAGTTACAATACAGGACACATTCATACCAACAAAACAGTTTTATCCGTTCACAATGACAACATGCTGGGTTTCACTATAAACAGTGACACACCTGTTATTAGCGAGTCATTTTCAAATGAAAAACGTTTCAAGATACCTTCCTCACTAAACAGTAACATATATAAATCTGGCACATGTTTAGTTATTGGTGATAAAAACTACCCATTCGGCATACTCATCCTGTTATCAGAAACAGAATCTCTACGGACTTATGACGAAATTAATTTTTTACAATCAATTTGCAATATTCTCGCTGAAGCCATTTACAGAAAAAACATTGAAATCTCACTAAAACATGAACGTGAATTATCCCGACGATACCTGGATGTGGCAGAAGTCATTATAATTGTACTCGATACCCATGAACGAATTCTCCTTGCTAACCAGTTTGCATCAAATCTTCTAGGTTACTCACAACAAGATCTTGCTGGAATGAATTTTATTGAAATTTTCATCCCGGATTCACATAAAAACAAAGCAAGAGACAACCTGAACAAGCT
The DNA here is from genome assembly GCA_041589615.1 of Gammaproteobacteria bacterium. Lineage (GTDB taxonomy): Bacteria > Pseudomonadota > Gammaproteobacteria > SZUA-229 > SZUA-229 > SZUA-229. Next base: position 2,807 of record JBFHVK010000135.1, read on the forward strand.
TCTACATAACCAGCCTATAGATAATGAAAACATCGACATTCATGGCAATATCATACCTGTTATCACCAAATCCAGGAAACTACGTTATATTAAGTGGCGCAGCTCGCTTATTTATGATGAAAGCAATAAAATAAGTTCAATTCTTTCATCTGGTGAAGACATAACTGACTTACTCGATTATGAAGAAGAACAAAAAAAACTCGAACGACAGTTAAGCCAGGCGCAAAAAATGGAAGCTGTTGGTATGCTTGCAGGCGGTATAGCACATGACTTTAATAATATTCTTGCGAGCATACTTGGCTTCTCAGACCTTGCAATTGAAGCGTTACCTACTCTGGATACAAAACTTCACAAATACCTGATGCATATACGAAACTCCGGACTAAAAGCAAAAGACATCATTGAACAGATGCAGAATATAAATCTGCAGGACGATGCATCAACCCAGGCGATTATGTTACCCACTTTATTGAAAAGCACTTTAAAAATGCTACGCTCCGCATTGCCTTCATCAATTGATATCAAACTTAACATACAGGACGACATGCCATCAGCCTATGCTAGCGCCTCAAAATTCAATCAGCTGGTAATGCAGCTACTCATAAATGCAAGGAACGCAATATCTGGCAAAGGCACAATAGTTATTTCACTGGGCACTGATGATTTATCTACTGCCCGCTGTCTCACTTGTGGAGAGCAGCTAAATGGTGAATACGCATACCTTTCTATTGATGACGATGGCCCTGGCATCGATAAAGCATCACTTACTAAATCACTTAGCCCTAACGACTCATCACCTTCACGCAGTGGATTAAATACAGTTAATGAAATAATTCACACATCAAAGGGACATCTTTTAATTAATAGCCAGAAACTAAATCCCGATCACTCCAGAACTGGAACTCAAATAAAGGTTTTGTTTCCTCTTGAAAAAGCTTCAGATACTCACAACTACAGTACGACTAATGAAATAGATATGGCATGTATCCTTCGAAATCGTATTATGATTGTTGATGATGAAAACAGTGTCGCATCATATATGGGGGAATTATTCAGGAATACTGGATTTGAAGTATCTGTCTTCTGTGATTCAATAGAGGCCCTGAACGAGTTTAAAAAAAATCACCAGAAATATGACCTGGTCATTACTGACCAGACAATGCCAGCTATGACGGGTGATATTCTTGCCGAGCATATGCTGAATATTAACCCCGATTTACCCGTAATACTCTGTACCGGTCACAGTAGTGGCATCACTAAAGATACAGTAGAAGGTTTACATATTCGTGGTTTTCTAAAAAAACCCGTAGAATCATCCGAATTATTACACCTGGCTGTTACTCTTTTAAGTGAGCAACAGCACTAATCTCAGGCATATAAACTAACGCCCGACTCTACGGACACAGACTGCACTGTTTCGTTTGATTCACTGTCATTGAGTACTGATTCAGCAACACCATCTACCTGGTTTGTAGAATCACCTTCACCTTCTTCTTTAGCCTGCTGTTCTGACTGGGTTGAAACATCTACATCTGCAAGATTAAGTCCCTGCTCTTCCAGCATTTCTCGTAATCTTGGTAATGCATTATCGATCGCATCCCTAACGGGAGCATGCTGAGCGACAAAATTTATACTGGCCTGATCATCATTAATTGCCAGCTTTATTTCCATGGGTCCTAGATGAGCCGGATTAAGCTTAATTTGAGCATGTTGAATTCCACCATTGAGCATTAATGCCACCTGGCTGGTCATTTGCTGAGACCACTGTGGAGATGCAACATTGGCTGACAACGCTGGTGCTAACTGAGATGGAGTGTTACCAGACATTGGTTGCATATCCGGCATTAGCGATGCTGTGGCAGCATTAGCTGTTAACAGACCAGCGCTGCTAGCCGTTATCTGTGGTACACGTTGCAGGCGACTGCTCTGGCTCGCTAGACTCATTAGTTCAACGGGTAATTCTTCACCCGCTGGCATCGCCTGTGACTGACTACGCTGGCCCTGATTCATCATCATATCCGAGAAGTGTTTTGCTGCCTGGCCCGAGTTCTCAATCAGACCGGGTAATGCTGCCGCATTGCGTGGATTTAAAGATTGATTCTGGCTAGACACCTCCTGTGTTAACTGAACCTGCCTGTTGAGATTCAGTATATCCATTTCTACAAGATCATCACTGCCTGGTTGAGCACTGTTCAGAGAAGTGATTACGTTCTGATTCTGGTTTACTGCTACTGTCATCGTAGGTGGCGGCAAGACATTGCCATCCTGCGGCAAGCCAGGGGTGCTTTCCGTCATAGCCGTGATATCAGTATGAAGGCTAACATCTGGCTCTAATGTTGCCAGATCGAAACGTGTAGAGATCCCTGATGGCACGATCTCAGCGTCATCCACATAACCATCCAGGTCAACAGACTGCTGCATACCCTGCTCTTCTGGTGATGATTCTGACGGCTCGCCTGAAACCTGCTCACGCCTGGCCTGGCCTTCATTATCTTGTTGATTATTGTGGATATTTTCTGATTTTGATGCCACTTTACCCTGTTCAATCTGCTGATTCAATTGCTCATCAAACGGGGTCTGTTGGTCATCTGGTGCAGCGCCTTCAGAGGATGGTGCTGATGACCTGCGGCTTTCTGAAGCTACACTATTTCTGACATTTAAAACTGAGAGTTGCTGTGTTTCCATAGCACCGACCTGTATGTTGACTATCTACTCACTGGTAGAGTTGCAAATGCCGGGCCAGCTTGGAAATTATTGACTACCTTTGTTTTCGTGATGCTATTCGACTGGCAAATTCATCCTGCTCTTTCTGCTCGATACGAGCCTCGATGATTGCTTCCTGCTGCTGGTATTTGGCGATAACCGAATCCAGCGCCTTACTCCGCGTACGACTTTTTAGCCATAGCAGGCGTTGTTTTTCACAACTCAATTTCCTTTGCTGTATCTGTTCACGCGCCTGATCGATGCTTTTGTTCAACTTATCGAGAAACAGCTGGTAATCCCTCAACTGCTGTATATTCATCTGCATATTGACCCTGCCAGCACTATATTCCAGACGATATTCAACCAGCTGCTCCAGCTGCAACTGTGCATCCACCACCGACTGCTGGGCTGCCACATAAATTTGCACCGCCTGCTGTTGCTTCTGTTCGGCGATCTGCGCAATGGGTTGCATTCTCTTCGAGCGTACCATGTCTCACTCTATACCTGACAGCCACCAGACAGGGATGACTGTATACGATTAGCGGTTAGTTACACAGACTCGTTAACTGATGTCACCTGATCAGATACGGTCTGCTGGCTACCAGACTGCAGTAACTGGTTCAGTTGTTGCTGACTCTCAGCCAGGCTAACGGCCTCATTCATTCCCTGCATAAGAAACTGCTGTATACGAGGCTGCATCTCTATCGCCCTATCAATAGCCGGGTTAGAACCCTGTTGATAGGCACCCACATTAATCAGGTCTCGATTCTGTTCATATAAAGAGTATAGCTGTTTCACCTGATTGCTGGCAGTAAGCTGATCTTCATCTGTCACCATGGGCATAACACGACTCACCGATGATTCCAGATCTATTGCAGGATACTGCCCCATATCTGCCAGCTGGCGCGAGAGCACAATATGTCCATCAAGAATGCCCCTTGCCGCATCAGCAATAGGGTCATTCTGGTCATCACCTTCGGTCAATACAGTATAAAACGCCGTGATAGACCCTTTACCGTGCTGGCCATTGCCCGCCCGCTCCACCAGTTGTGGAATACGCGCAAACACTGACGGCGGATATCCACGGGTCGCAGGCGGCTCAGATATCGACAGGCCAATTTCTCGCTGCGCCTGGGCGAAGCGTGATAATGAGTCCATCAACAATAAAACCTTTTTTCCCTGGTCACGAAAGTATTCAGCCACACTGGTTGCCAGCATCGCACCGTGTATTCGAACCAGTGGAGAATCATCCGCAGGTGCGGCAACCACACAGGCACGCTTGATACCTTCAGGCCCGAGTATTTCCTGAACAAATTCCTTTACTTCACGTCCCCGCTCACCAATCAGACCCACGACAATAACGTCGGCCTCGGTATAACGGGTCATCATTCCTAGCAGAATACTTTTACCTACACCGGTCCCCGCAAATAGCCCCATTCGCTGGCCACGACCTACTGTCAGTAAGGAATTAATAGCGCGCACACCCACATCCAGCGGCTGTTTGATGGGGTCTCGCATTAGTGGGTTTATTGATCTGCCGGCGAGTGGCATATCACTGGCAAGCTCGGCATTCATACGAATGGCGCCCTTACCATCCAGTGGACGGCCTCGACCATCAATTACCCGCCCCAGAAAACCATCACTTATGGTGACAAAACTCGAGTGCCCAACAGGGATAACCCTGGCATTAGGAATCAGTCCACGACTTTCACCCATTGCCATCAGGTAGGTTTTATCATCAGAAAAACCCACCACTTCTGCCTCAATGTGATGATTACCCGGTGCAACAATATTACAGCTTGTACCTACTGCGGCTTCACAACCAATCGCTTCTAGTGTCAGGCCAACCATGCGCGTCAGGCGACCCTCAACAACAGGCTCTGGGTGACTTAACAGGCCCTGTTTTTTGTGCAGCCCCTGTTTCCATTGCTGAAAATGTTCATTCTGGAACATCTTCATCCCCCTCGGCATGCTGATGTGTCTCGAGCTGTTCAACCAGTTGCTGCAAACGTGTTTCCACGGTCGAGTCGATGTGCGAAGTATCTGACTCCACCAAGCATCCGCCAGGGGTAATCGAAGTATCGGCGATACAGCTCCAGCTCTGGCCTTTTATGTCAATCTCAGCCTGG
>JBFHVK010000136.1:0-7600 GCA_041589615.1 Gammaproteobacteria bacterium
CGAAATCAAGGTCAACTCTACTCGTAATGCTATCAAGGCATTAAAAACCCATAAGCCCGACTTTATTGTCGCTGAATTCTTTTATGGCTATGGCAATAATTATGCCGGAGTCAATGTAAGCAACCTTGATGTACTGCTTTCTTCGTTACCAAAATACTCTCCAGAAACACGAACTATTGTTTTTGTTCAAAAAGAAGAAGCTCAGTATGTCGAAAAGCTGCATGCTCTCTATCCTTTGCATGCCGCTTTCCTCCATGATACTCCTGAATATGCAATTGAGGAGTCACTTAATATGACTCAGCCGGAGGATTAATTTTTTTTAATAACTCTTGAACTATCCTTCTTTCAAGCACTCAATATCCTGTCTGGAGTGTTTTTTATGAAATTTTCTGCCTTTATACTTTCTATTCAGCTACTTCTAAATACAGCTTATGCTGATCAGGTATTTCATAGTAGCGGCTCAAACAACCAGCTAATTGAACTATATACTTCCCAGGGTTGTAGCAGCTGCCCTCCTGCTCAACGATGGATATCCAGTTATAAGCAGGATAAGTCTCTCTGGGTAAACGTTTTCCCTGTGGTATTTCATGTAGATTACTGGAATTATCTTGGCTGGTCCGATCCGTTTTCTCAAGCTGCCTTCAGCATCCGCCAGCGTAGCTACCATTCTGTAAATTCAATATCTTCTGTTTATACTCCAGGATTCGTAGTCAACGGCAAAGAATGGCGTAGATGGTACTTGAACAACTCAAAACCAGAGATATTCAACACCATTGGAAGCCTGCATGCCAGACTCAAGGATGGCACACTAACTGTTGGTTATCAGCAAAGAAGACCTGCAGTTTTAAATGTAGCGATACTCATAAATTCTCATACCACAGATGTTACACATGGTGAAAATAGTGGGCGCTCATTAAAAGAAGATTTCACTGTAATGGATTTCTACACACAGTCATCAGCAAACGGTGAATGGTCTGTTAAGATTAAACCTGATAGCCTGATTTCAACTGAGAATAAGGCCATAGTAATCTGGGTAAGCGATAAAGATACACTCCAGCCACTACAGGTTACGGGAGGAAAGCTGTATTGATACTCAACATAACTATTTGCATTATATCAATACAGCAGCCGCCTTTTAACTATCCATTAATTTACTTATTGGAAGTTTAAAAAAGGCATCTGCACCGCCTTCCATGAAATAATATTCCTTTATTCCATATTCTTCAATATAGTATTGAAACCACCTTACCTGTTTACCAACCATATCATATACATATAATGGTTTTTTATTATCCTTCACGCGTTTAAAAAATTCTCTAAGTTTATTTTTATCGTGTGTATCAAGACTAATAGACGTTTCATGTCCTGAAAATATATAAAAGCCATCTCTCTCGATTCTATCTCGGATATCCAGCAATTCAACTTCCTCCGTCGCAGATCTTATAAATTTTTCAGCAGGTAGAATATGATTTTTGAATCTATCTTTTGATATAAGTTTATTCGGGTCATCAAGTTGCTTGCCTAATAGTAGTGCTTCAGCAGGGTATTTCTCTGCCCAGTCAAAGATACCTGCATCAAATGCATATATATTTTCTATACCAACATAGGCTATGGCTCGTTTCACTGCCTTATAGGATTTCATACATTTATGACCATTACAGTAAAAAACAATTTTTTTACCAGGGTTTTGTTCTCGTACTTTGTTAAGTTCTTTGGAGAATCTGGATGAGCTATATGTCAGTGGTATTGATATAGCATTTTTTATTCGTAAAGTTGTAAATTCATATGATGACCTTGCATCTATAAACACAACATTTGCTTTCTCTTTGTATAGTTCATCCAGTTCTATATAGGGTACCTGCGGATATATTTCCCTACCTGGAAACTTATCTTCAGCCTGTAGTTGAAAACTTATTAATACCATACATAAAGATACAATTATCTTTTTCATTCTTATTCCTTTTTCCACGCATTTAAATTATTTTTTATGACAGCTACAATTTGTACTGTTTTTTAGTTATTTTTGTTTATAGCTTCTGAGGCACACCAGGCTGATGACCATGCCCATTGAAAATTATACCCTCCAAGTTGACCGGTAACATCTAGCACTTCACCAATAAAATAAAGATCAGGAACATTACTGGATTGCATCGTTTTAGACGATATCTGGTCAGTAGATACTCCACCTAGTGTTACTTCAGCAGTTCTATATCCTTCCGTACTTTCAGGGTATATTTCCCATGAATGTATTCTTTTAGACAATTTTTCTATATCTGTTTTCTTCAAATGTTTAATTCTAACATTTTCGAAATTTTCCTCACATAACTTTATTGCTAGTCTCTTTGGTATTATTCTCGAGAGACATGTTGAAACTAGCTGCTCTCCATGTTCTTCTTTCTCAGTTTCAATATATTCACCCAGATCCATTGAAGGTAGTAAATTAATACTTATACCTTCTCCTTTATGCCAGTTCATGGATATTTTTAATACTGCTGGCCCACTTAGGCCACGATGAGTAAATAACAAATCGTCTCTGATTAACTCACTATTACCTCTGATAATCTGCATCTCAACTGGTAAAGATACTCCAGATAAATCTTTTATTCTCAATAAGTTTTTTTCTTTAAGAACAAACGGAACCAGGGATGGGCTTGTCTCAATAACTTTATGTTTAAACTGTGATGCTATATCATACCCATAACCAGATGCTCCCAACGTAGGAATAGACAGACCACCGGTTGCGATGACAAGGCACTTAGAGACAAACATACCTAGAGTTGATGAAATTTCAAAGCCATTTTCTTTTGATGAAATCTTATCAATTTCACATCGTTTGTAAATCTTCACACCAGCTGAAGCACATTCGTTTAAAAGCATATTTAGAATATCTTTTGAACTGTGCTTACAAAATAATTGTCCTGCTGATTTTTCTACATATTCAATATTGTGTTTCTCAACGAGAGATAGAAAATCATAAGCAGTGTATTGACTTAATGCAGACTTACAAAAGTGACGATTTTGTGAAACAAAGTCGTCTGCTGTTGTATTGAGATTAGTAAAATTGCATCGTCCACCACCAGACATCAGTATTTTTTTACCGACCTTATTCGCATGATCGAGCACCAGGACACTTTTGCCTTTATTAGCAGTATTAAATGCACAGAAAAGCCCTGCTGCTCCAGCGCCGATAATAATTACATCATATGAATTTTTCAATCAGGCAATTCCTGAACTATCAATCATCCTATTAGCTTCTATTTATTTTTTTCTGGACGTTTCCACCCATTGATTGATTTCTGTGGCGCTCTACTTATTACAAGTTTATCTGCTTCAACATCTTTTGTTATTGTTGCACCTGCGCCTATTGTTGCTCCTTCTGCAATAATTACTGGCGCTACTAGCTGAGTATCAGATCCTATAAATACCTTATCACCTATTATAGTCTTATGCTTGTTAGCACCATCATAGTTACAGGTAATTGTTCCGGCTCCAACATTCACGTCTTCGCCCATTTCAGTATCTCCAATATAACTCAGGTGATTTATTTTACTGCCTTTGCCTATATTTGATTTTTTAACTTCAACAAAATTACCAACTTTAGCGCCTTCGCTTAGTATTGTCTCAGGCCGCAATCTCGCAAATGGTCCAATTTCACAATTACTATGTACAGTTACATTCTCTATGATGCAATTCGGTTTTATTTTCACATTAGCTGCTATATCAGAGTCACTGATAATGCTATTTGCACCTATGATTGTTCCACTACCAAGTTTAACTTTCCCCTGCAATATGACATTTACATCTATAAAGACATCATTTTCAATTTCAACATCTCCCCTGATATCTAGTCGGGAAGGATCTGCAATACTGACACCTGACTGCATCAATTTCTCAGCAATATTTTTCTGGTGTATTCTTTCCAGTTTTGCTAACTGCAATCGGTCATTTATACCTTCCACTTCATATTTATTTTCTGTATTCGATGTATTTATGGGTATACCCTGACCTGCAGCGAGCTTGAATATATCAGTCAAATAATATTCTGATTGACTATTATTATTGTCTATCTGATTTAATAATCTCTGTAATTTATGCCCATTACAGCTCAATATACCCGTATTAACTTCACAGATTGCTAATTGATCCTGATTTGCATCTTTCTGTTCAACAATAGATATAACTTTTCCGCTTTCATTTCTAATGATACGACCATATCCAGTTGGCTCATCCAGTATCACTGTTAGTAATGATAATTCATCATTGTTCAAGTTAAGTAAGTTGCTTAATGTATTTACACTGGTTAATGGCACATCTCCATATAAAACAAGTATTTCATTATCCAGATTGAGTACTGGTAGTGCTTGCATTACCGCATGGCCTGTTCCTAACTGTTCCTCCTGCTCAACCCAGTCTGCCTTGAAGTGAGCACAAGCTTCTTTGACGTCTTCTCCACCGTGACCATATACCACTACAACCTGTTCAGCGCCCAGTTGTATCGCTGTATCATAGACATGTTCAAGCAGTGGCTTATGTGCGAGTTTATGCAGCACTTTAGGCACCTGAGATTTCATTCTCGTACCTTTACCTGCCGCCAGTATGACAACACTCAATGACATTTATCGCTTCCTTAAACTTATTGATTACTAAAGATGCATCTTAATATAACTTATTGCAGATTAATAATCTGGATTGTAACTCTCATAAAATCGCTGACATAAAAAAGGCCGGACATTGTCCGGCCTTTCGATCTAATAGATCAAGACATACTGATTCAAGATGGTCTACTTACTTACGACTCTTAATCTTCTTGATTGTCTCAACCATTGCAGCGGCTTCTGCCAGTTCAGCACTCGCCCTGGCATAATCCATTTCACCTTTCTTGTCCTGCATGGCTTCTTCTGCACGCTGCTTGGCTTCAATAGCGGCTGCTTCGTCCAGGTCTTCAGCACGAGTAGCCGTATCGGAAAGAACGGTTACTACATGTGGCTGAATTTCCAGAATACCACCGGAGATGAAGAAAGACTCATCTTCACCATTTTCACCGCGCACACGTACTTCACCAGCCTTAAGCTTGGTGAGCAGAGGTGTGTGGCGGGGGGCGATACCAAGTTCGCCCATGACACCTGGAGCAAAAACCATAGTGGCTTTGCCTGACCAGATCTCTTTTTCCGCACTTACGATGTCTACATGTGTTGTCATAGCCATAACGCTTACCTTACATGTTCTTCGCTTTTTCTTTAACTTCGTCTATACCGCCAACCATGTAGAACGCCTGCTCTGGAATATGATCCAGTTCGCCGTCAAGGATAGCTTTAAAGCTTGCTAAAGTTTCTTTCAGACCAACGTATTTACCAGGTGCACCGGTGAATACTTCAGCTACGAAGAACGGCTGTGATAAGAAACGCTGCATTTTACGAGCACGAGCAACGGTCATCTTGTCATCATCCGATAATTCGTCCATACCCAGGATTGCGATGATATCTTTCAGCTCTTTATAGCGCTGAAGTGTACCCTGTACGCCACGTGCGATATCGTAGTGTTCCTGTCCAACAACCTGTGGGTCTAACTGACGTGAAGTTGAGTCCAGTGGATCTACCGCAGGGTAGATACCCAGTTCTGCAATTTGACGTGAAAGTACCAGTGTCGCATCAAGGTGAGCGAAGGTTGTGGCTGGTGATGGGTCAGTCAGGTCATCCGCAGGTACATATACTGCCTGGAACGATGTAATCGAACCTGTCTTAGTAGATGTAATACGTTCCTGAAGAACACCCATTTCTTCCGCCAGTGTTGGCTGGTAACCTACCGCTGAAGGCATACGGCCTAACAGCGCTGATACTTCTGTACCCGCAAGTGTGTAACGGTAGATGTTATCGATAAACATCAGTACGTCACGACCTTCGTCACGGAAGTTTTCCGCAATGGTCAGACCGGTTAATGCTACACGAAGACGATTTCCTGGAGGCTCATTCATCTGACCATAAACCAGGGCAACCTTATCAAGTACACCACCTTCTTCCATCTCGTAGTAGAAGTCGTTACCTTCACGAGTACGTTCACCTACACCTGCGAATACTGAGTATCCACTATGCTCAACCGCGATGTTACGAATCAGCTCCATCAGTGTAACGGTCTTACCAACACCCGCACCACCGAACAGACCAACTTTACCACCTTTAGCGATTGGCATAACCAGGTCGATAACCTTAACACCAGTTTCAAGAATCTCTACGTCTGAAGATAATTCTTCATAGGAAGGTGCTGCACGATGAATTGGAAGAGATTTCTCTTCGCCAATAGGGCCAGCTTCGTCGATTGGCTCACCCAGTACATTCATCACACGACCCAGTGTTTTAATACCAACAGGTACAGTGATCGCAGAACCGGTGTTAACCACTTCCAGGCCACGCTTTAAACCATCAGTTGAGCCCATGGCGATTGTACGAACAACACCATCACCTAACTGTGCCTGAACTTCTAATGTCAGACTTGCGCTTTCGATTCTTAACGCGTCGTATATCGCAGGAATATTATCCCTTGGAAACTCAACGTCGATCACCGCACCGATGATCTCAATAACTTTTCCAGCACTCATAGACTGATCCTCTTAATTTAAATTCTTTGTGTCTTTACTACTAGTCAAGACAATTAAACCGCGGCCGCACCTGCAACAATCTCGGAAATTTCCTGAGTAATTGCTGCCTGACGCGCCTTGTTGTACATGGTTTCAAGGGTACCAATAATGTCACCCGCATTATCTGTTGCGGCTTTCATCGCAATCATTCGTGCAGACATTTCACAGGCGATGTTTTCAACAACACCCTGGTATACCTGAGATTCAACAAAGCGCATGAGCAGGCCGTCAAGAATTTCTTTTGAGTCCGGCTCATAGATGTAATCCCAATGATGTTTAAGTTCTTTATCAGTGGGTCCGCTAACAGGCAAAATCTGTTGTACATTTGCCTCTTGAGTCATGGTATTAATAAAATCATTACTTACCAGGTAAAGCGCGTCGATTTTGCCATCAGTGAATGCATCAAGCATTACTTTCACAGAACCAATCAGGTCATTGATGTGTGGTGTATCACCCAGGTGACTCGCTTCAGCAACAATATTCGCATTCTGGCGCTTGAAGAATTCAACCGCTTTACGACCTACTGGAACAACATCAATTTCAATACCGTTTTCATGATGTACTTTCATGTCAGCAACTGTCTTCTTGAACAGGTTGACATTAAGGCCACCACACAGACCACGGTCCGAGGTAATAACTATATAACCAACTCGCTTTACTTCACGCTCAAGCATAAACGGATGTTTAATTTCGGCGTGGGCATGAGAAAGATGGCAAATAACATTGCGCATCTTTTCAGCGTAAGGACGGCTAGCAGTCATTCTATCCTGCGCTTTACGCATTTTAGATGCTGCTACCATTTCCATTGCCTTGGTAATTTTCTGAGTATTTTTAATACTCTTTATTTTACCGCGTATTTCTTTTGCACCGGACATACTCTAACTCCGATTACCAAACACCGTTAGCTTTGAACGCATCAAGCGCTGCTTTCATTTCTGCTGCGATGTCATCGTTGTAGTCACCAGCTTC
>JBFHVK010000137.1:0-7583 GCA_041589615.1 Gammaproteobacteria bacterium
CATTGATGCATATATTAAGTATCGCGTCCTGAAAAAGATTATCATCGATATATGTAGGCCATATTTCAGGGGATAGCTCTAGAGAAAGATCGATCCGTGCGGTCAGGGTTTTTTCTATAATATGAATCTCTGATTTTATTAGATTGTTAATATCAAAAATATCTGCTTCGGCTGAACTTTTGCGTGAGAATGCAAGTAATTGAGATGTGAGTCTATGACCGCGTTGACCGGCTTTATAAATAGCATCAGCGTATTCGTATGATTTATCAGCCAGTGGTTTGTGGTGAGATATCAATAGTTCGGAATAGCCCAGGATTATTCCTAATAAATTATTGAAATCGTGTGCAATTCCACCAGTAAGTTTGCCAAGTGCATCCATTTTCGTGCTGTGCTGTAACTTGTCATCTTTGATTCTTTGTTCTGTAACATCACTGAAGATTAGCACAGACCCGATCATCATATTATTGCTGTCACGTATAGGTGAAGCTGTGAATGTGATTATACATTCCGAATTGTTTTTAGAGATCAAAACTACATCTCGTTCCGAGTGTATAGTTCTTGCTGTGTTTCGAACTGTTTCAAATGGAGATGTTACCGGTAGCCTGGTGTAAGCGTCTACAATATTGAATATTTGAGTGGATGGGATATGTATAGACTCAGGCAGTGAATAGCCTGTGAGTTTTTCAGCAATTGGATTCATGCGTACGATGTTGTTATCAGAATCTGTGGTTAATACAGCTTCACTAATGCTGTTGAGAGTGAGGGATAGATGGTTTTCCTGTTGTATCAGGTTATTATGATACTCGATGAGTGAGTCATAGACACTATTGAGCTCTTTTAATCTGAATCTTGATTGTTGATTGGTGAGGTTGATAGTTTCGGGGTTGATATGCAGCTGATTGATATATTTTATTAATTCATTTACAGGGATACCAATAATAAATACCAGTGCAAGGTATAAAAGTATAATTGGTATTATAAGTATAACCACCAGTGTTATGATGGATTTCTTTATCTGCTCTTCTATTAAGTTGATGCCCTGTGGTTTATTCAGTTCATAGATGAAATCACTGATAGTCAGGTTGTGCTGTGTGATTTCGGTTGTCTTTGGAATAAGGCGCAGGGAATTGGGTTTTATATACTGGAAAGGGTTAAGTGATTTAAGTATTGAAAGAAAGTCAATGCGAGTGCTCAGGTAGCCGATAATGACTTCATTGCTCCCGCTTTCATAAATTGGTAATGTGCATATTACGGTGTTTTCTGTATCAATTAAATAATAAATATTAGAAGAATTTTTAGTATTTATCTTAAAAGGCAATGTGTTGTCGTTGAGTTTTGCCAGTGCTGTACCGGACTTGTCATAAATCATTAGATCAATGGTGTGATCCTGTAATTCCAGTGCGGTTTGTTTGAGTCTTACGTTGTACCAGTATGCAAATATTTCGGGGTTGTTAATTTGTTGCTGAACTTCCTGCCACTGGGTTATTTTTATAGTTGAAAGCTCTATGTTCTCAAGAGTTAATTCAATAGAATGCTCTAATTCTGATTTTGCAGATTCTTGATTTGTTCTGTCGATTGCCTCCCTGGTTTGCTTAATGTTGGAAGATACCTGATAAGTCAGTAGTAAAGCCAGTAAAATACTAACGAGGGTAAATATTGCTGCATACTGTTTGAGACTAAAATTCATAAATAAATAGTTATTCAGATAGTATGGATTCAACAGCATCAAGCAGGTCGAATTCATGTGTCTGGTCAAAGAAGTGGTTGGCTCCCTGTATCAGTAAAGTGTTTTTATGTGTTTTAACTAGCTGTAATTTCCAGTCACTATCTACCCTGCGATCAAGGCCTCCCATAATAACCGTAATCATATCCTTAAACTGGCTTACACTGCGCATAGTATTTAACTTGTTCCACTCATAATAGGATAAAAATGCACCAGCATAACTTGGGTATGTTTTACAGTAGTTCAGGGCAAAGGTTTGTATTTGTTGGTTGTTGCTTTTAATAGCCTGTTCTGCCAGCGCAGCATGTTCTGCAGTTTCGTTTGCCTCTGGGCCGGATGCATAATAGGACAGACTAATTAAAATTGCCTTGCCAATTTGTTCTTTTTGATATTTTTCAAAATAGTTGAGCATAACGGTACCACCTGCACTATGAGCAATTAGTGAGACAGGTTTTGAAGTTTTATTCTGAAGCCACTCTATCCACATCTTGAGTTCAAGAGAATCTTTATCCAGGTGATGTGTATGTACTGCTTCGCAGGCCAGGCTCTGTTTGCGCCGATTCAGACCAAGTGTAAGGTTAGGAGTTAATACACTATAGCCTGATTCATTGAGTGCTTCTGCTAGTCTTTTTACGGTGGAGAATTCCATGGTCTGCAGCAGACCGTGGAGGATGAGTACAGGGTTTTTATCATTATCACCGGGAAGATACTCCGCGAGCGCAATGTGATTGTCGCTAGTTGTAAGCTCGACTGTTTCAGCATGGCTGAAATGAGTGTTTAGCAAAAAAAATAGTGCAAGTAGCCTGATGTAAGGCGGTTTATTCATTACAATATAGCCCGTATATGTGATAAGTCTATCGTTTAATACTATAGACCAAGTAAGCTGTTTTTATAGACAGAATCAGCAACCGAACGTTTCGGTTGCTGGTTATTTCAGCTGCTTACGGGACTATTTGGATGCCGCCTTTATCTGCTGGGTGCTTTTCACCAGATTGGAGGCTCCAAGAATAGCAGCTGCCCCTTCAAGGCTGCTGCCACTGCCATTAACCAGCACGGATGGGACTTTTACAATAGCCGGATTCTTGATGGCAGCATCAAGCGTCTTTTCGAGCGCCTGTAACTGCATTGCACGGTCTTTTCCAAGCACCCTGGCCTGGGCCTCCTGGCCTTTTGCTATTTCTACCAGCTTGAGCTTCTGTCCTTCACCTTCCAGTTGTAACTGATTCTTGCGGTGTTTGGCGGCTTTTTCAGCAATTTCGGCTTCTACCAGTTTGGTTTGCTGATTAGCAGTGGCACGCTCGCGCTCAACCTTGATGCGCTCCTGCTGGGCAATGCGTTCCTTCTGGTAGGTAGACTGCAGTTGTGCTGCGAGCTGCTCACGCAATGTTGCAACCAGTAACTCGGGTGGGATAGCGGGCTCACCCATACGTACTTCCTGTATAGTGACACCCGCTTTCTCACCTTCAATGGCAATGGCTTTTTCTACTAATTCAACGATCTTGTCACGGTGTTCAACAAAATCGAGAACCTTGCGTCCGGGTGCACCACCGATAGTTCTCAGGATATCGCGAATCGCAGGAGTAATAATGTTGTCTTCTACCCGTTGAAGGTCGCCAATAGAGGCTACCACCTGTGGTGCGTCCTTTGGGTGTACCTGTACAACTACCCGCATATCTACAGGAACCGTCCAGCCTTCTACACGGACATTAATGGCCTTATCTGCAGCATCTGCAGGTACATTAATCTGGGTGGTAGTTTCTTCCTGCGAAATAGTGCCGTCATCACCTACACGTAGATTGATCTTGCGCTGAGCATATCCACCTTTATATACCCATGTCTGTAACCGGGTCGGTATGATAGTCGCGACATAGGCTTTTTCGTTCAGGTAATAGCGGCCCGGGGGCAATGGTTCATTCACCACACCAATACAACCTTTTGGTACCGTTGGTGTCGCAATCATTGCGCCGCTTTCACCTGTTGTGTTGAGTACATCGGGACAATTTTCAGCTGTTTGTATATTCGAGCGAATAACAGCAACATGACCTGTTGGTACATCCAGTGCAGGCTTGATTTCAACATTAAACAGGTAACGATTGATACGATATCGCCCAGGGCGAAGTACGGTTTCCTGTGGACCTTTCTGGCCCTTGCCTTCCGTCAGGAAGTAGGTGGCATCGAGCATCCGTTTGAACTTGTCGTCTGGCCATGGATCTGCGAGGAACTGACCACTACGAAGAGGTTGTCCGTCATTTGCAGATAGCAGGCCATACTGACCTTCAGGAATTTCAATGACATTGGCAAACTCAATATCGTAAAGAATTTTCACCAGTGGTTTCAGGTGAAAACCGGGGCCAATAATTTCTGCCTGTGGACCTTTTTCGCCATTCGATGCAATGATCTGTCCACTGGGGAGATCATCTGCCATGTAAATGCGTTTGAGATGGCCGACTTCATTAGAGTCGACGGTCATAAATGAACGAGACAATAGACCTAGTATGCCCAGGACGAGAAGCCCTCCTCTTACTGCATAATTTTTAGACTGATTTGCAAGCATTTTCTTGCTCATGACAATAGCAGCAATAATTGCAACGATGGACAAAATAGTAATGACCATTTTCATTTCCTTGTGTATTTATTATGCGTCTCTTTATACGTTTTTAAGCAGGTGTTGTAAACTGATGCAGTTTATATGTATGGGCGTGAGAGGAGATTATTACGGTGCAGTATCAGAGCAATATAATGTCCATTTAGAATTAATCGCAATATTTTTTAAGTATTACAACGGGACAATACTGGATAAGCAAATCAGATGAAACTTGTCCGTTGATAATTTTCCTGGCTGTATCAATAAGTACCGCCGGACAGTTTTAAAATTTGCCTGGTAATTAAGTAAAAAACCCCGGGTTGAAGCCCGGGGTTTAACTAGATAAATAATTGTGTCAGATAGAATGCTGGCTGATATATTCAGTTGTCTACCTGAGCAGGCTGGTATTTTCAGTGCCAGGCAATCTGGGCATGCTCTGAGCCGGGAACTCACCAGTGAGGCTGTCCAGGAATGCAACAATCTGTGCTACCTGTTCGTCCTGCAGGTCAGTGTTAAGCTGTGTCTTTGCCATTACCTTTACAGCCGTTTTCAGGTCATTCACCCTGCCATTGTGGAAGTAAGGAGCAGTAAGTGCAATATTGCGCAATGTGGGAATACGGAACATATGCGCATCAGCCTTGTTTCCTGTTACTTCTTCACGACCTGTGTCAGACATGAAGTCATATTGTTTAACATAGCTATTGTCAGTGAAGGTTGGGAACTTCATCAGGACCGGGGTGCCAATTTCTACGCCCTGCTGTCCATTGAAGGCTGGTCCTGAATGGCAGGATGCACAACCCGTTTCGGCAAATAGCTGCATGCCTTTTTGCTGTTGTTCTGTTAATGCGCTTTTATCGCCTTTAACAAAACGGTCGTAAGCGCTGTTAGGTGTAATTAGCGTGCGCTCATAAGCTGCGATAGCCATAGCAGCCTGATCGATGCTCATGTCATCATTTCCGAAAGCGCTTTTAAATAGGGCTTTGTAGCCGGGGATCTGCTTAAGGCGATCAATGACGCTATCATGATCTTTCATACCCATTTCAATTGGGTTTGTCATAGGGCCCTTAGCCTGGTCTTCCAGGGTATCGGCACGGCCATCCCAGAACTGTGTGGAATAGAATGCTGCATTCCAGACTGTTGGAGCACTTCTGCCACCCTGTTGTCCATGTACGCCCATTGAGGTGGGGCGGCTATCATCACCACCTGCCATAACATTGTGGCATGAGTTGCATGATACGGTACCGGTGCTGGAAATACGTGGGTCAAAATAGAGTGCCTTACCCAGTTCGATCTTTTCGGCTGTTGTCGGGTTATTGGCTGGTGCAGGCGCCTTTTCCGGTAATGCCTGCCATTCTGCAAGCGCATTGCCGCTACCGAGAGCTGCAAGTAATGTGATGATTATTCTCATAAATATCTCCTCAAAATCAGTGATGTTAATATTGAAGCATATTCTAATATAGGGCAAATAGATTGTTGCAATATATTTGATAGAGAAAATTTATGTTAATAAGACTGCAGAGAGCAATTTAGCCAGAATTTGAGGAAGGGTGTCTTCTGATAAGGAGGTAGAGGCCAGTAAGCATGATTAAGAGTAGCGCCACGAACAATACGGCTAGTTGAGTAAGGGTAGATTTAATTAAGCTGTTCCTGTACTGATTGTAGTAGGCAAGGTGCGCTGTACCCAGCAGGGTATCTTCAATCAAAATAGGGTAGATTATTTCAGTTGCGGGCTGGTCTTCGTAATGAATTCTCAGGTACAGCGGAATCGTGGTGTTTATCGGTTTTTTTTGCATGCCGGCATAACCCAGGTCGCTGTGTATCAGTATCTTTCCTGAAGGCGACTGTATGAAGGCAAATGCATAGGCGTCATGTGATGCGGTTGCTTTCACCCAGCTTTCCATGTCACCGTAATCTTTTGCCAGAAGATCATCAATACTACCATTTGCAAGTATGCTGATATGGCGAGTTGCCTCTTCATTGAAATGGGCTTCAAGCATCTGGTTAACAATGTTGGCTGTGAGCAGCAAGCCAGAAGTCAATATGACAATAATCAGCAAATAGCTTCTGAATAACAGTGAATGTCTATTGAAATGCATACAAATGCTACAGCCCTGCTTTTGAGATAAGCGCCTGTGTCTGTTTTTCAACAGCCGGATCATAATCTACAAAATCGTATATTTTGGTGTTACGTAGTTTGATGAGCGCGCGACGTCCACCGTAGGAGTCTGACATGGATATGATAGTCTCTTTCAAGGTCTGTTTCAGTTCGGCTTCGAGATCACTGCGCACAGCAATAACAGCTTCTGGAAATTCATCAGTGAGTTCCATGACAAATATGTCATCCATGTCGATCTTCGTATTAATAATGTCATAATTTACACCGCACATAACCGCTGCACTGGCTTCATTAAGTAGAACTTCATACACAGATTTTTTAAGGTCACCAGAATAG
Source organism: Gammaproteobacteria bacterium (assembly GCA_041589615.1). Taxonomy (GTDB): domain Bacteria; phylum Pseudomonadota; class Gammaproteobacteria; order SZUA-229; family SZUA-229; genus SZUA-229. The sequence continues at coordinate 6,760 of JBFHVK010000137.1, forward strand.
CTAATATTGATATCCTTTTCCATGTCTATACCCTGCTGATTGAAAAATGCTCTTGGAGCAAGGTAGCTGCCCGCACCATTTGGGCTAATGAGTGAAACAGTGCCGCCACGTAAATCAGCAAGTGTCTTGATATTGCTGTCCTTACGCACAAGAACCCGGCCACGGCTGCTAATCAGTCCTGCTTTATTGCGCATTTGTGCGATAGCCTCAAGCAGTCCTTTCTGCTTGTAGAGATAAAAAGCATATGAATTAATATATATGGCATCAATCTCCCTGTTCTGCAGCATGGCTTCAATTTTATCAAGGCCCTTAGGAGTTAACAGGTTGACCTGTTGGCCAGTCTTTGATTGAAGATATTCAGTGAAGGGTTTCCAGACTTTAAATAATCTTGATGGTGGTGCAGGTAATGAAACAACAAAATTAATTTCAGGATTTAATTTTGTTATATCGGCATAACTTATACCAGATGGAATACAGAGGCAGAAAAAAAGAGTAAAACGTATAAGTGAGTTAAGGATTTTCATCATTCAAGAACCTGGGCGGAGTTTTATCTTGTCCATTAGGAGAAGGGTAGTCAGTCAGGCAATTGATAATGTGTCCTGTATATGAATTGCGCTTACTATAATCTAGTACATTATTGTACCGGGCACAGGTTATTCAGGAATATAAAAGAGGATGAGATTTTTACGGATTGCAGATTTGCCAGCTAAAGTTACAGGCTTATTCAGAAGTGGCCTCTCGCATTAGCAGGTCATGCACAGCCTGTCGTGGTGTCTTGGATTCGTAGAGCACCTGATAGGTCTGTTGAATAATTGGCATTTCTA
>JBFHVK010000138.1:0-7490 GCA_041589615.1 Gammaproteobacteria bacterium
ACGAGTTAATTTGCAGACAAGTTATGTGTTCCCCATCTTCATGGTTAATGGAACATATTTCTTGTCTTTGTGCTCACTAACGTAAGCACCCACACAAATTATCTATGTCTCAATTTTTTAAATAACATCGCTCTTGGCGAGGTCGCGTATTATCCACGACTGGGTCGATAAGTATAGTAAAAATTTAAGTTTTTTTACTGCCTTTCCTTTCGACTTCTAACCGCACATCCCGTTGCAGAGGAGGCGCATTATATAGACTTGTACGAATGCGTCAACAGCTTTTGTCATTATTTTTTAATATTTAATTTGGGCTTTATTTTCAATAACTTAGTATTGATCATTATTCGAGCAGATTAAGTCGTTCATTATGCCCGGTTTCACAGGTAACGTCCCTGATGACAGTGCATCAGATAGCATGCCCTAAGCCCCTGCAATAGCAGTAACCATGACAGGTAAATCCATACCAGCAGGAATAGCAGCGCACTGAAAGATCCATACAGGGTTGCATACGTCTGGTTAGTCACCAGGTAATGCACAAATAGCCATTTGGCCAGATGCCATAATAAAGACGCTACGAATGACACTTTCAGCGCTATTCGCACGCTGATCCGCATATTTGGCGACACCTTGAACAGCACAAAAAACAGCATCCATATCAACAGATATGACAGCAGGGTAAAGCGTCCGAACAGCATATTCTCTGTGCCGACTATCCTCTGGATGTAATCTGACAGGTATACGGATACGCCCAGTGTAAGCGGCATTAACACCGCTAGAACCAGATAGGTGGCAATACCATGCAGTAGACTGTGATTCGGCACCAGGAAGATCTTATTCACCACATACTGGAAGTTCTTATAAAACAGTGCCGACGTAATCAGTATATATACAAGCCCCAGGGTACCCATCCCGCGGGCATTTGACATAAACTTTTCTATATAGCCAACAATCACTTCAGCATGTGACGGGATCATGCTATCGATCAGGAAGTCTTTAACCAGCAGGTAGTAATTTTCCACGACACCCAGCTGATTGAGCATAAAGAACAGCATCCACAACATCGGAATAATGGATAGCACGCTATAGAAACTCAGGCTTGCAGCAAAAAAACTGATGTCGTCATCGAAAATCGCAAATATACGATCCAGCCAGCGTCGCACTTTATCTCTCATATTAACCAGACCGCTCATGCGTTTATTATTTATAATTTCATGACAGTATAGTCCTAATCACAGCCATTCAAGCTCATCCTATGAAAAACCCTGACAACCACCTCCACCAGGAAACCAGCCCTTACCTGCTACAGCATGCGGATAATCCGGTTAACTGGTACCCCTGGAATTCCCTTGCTCTTGAACTCGCAAAAACCGAAAACAAGCCGATTCTGCTTTCCATTGGTTACTCTGCCTGTCACTGGTGTCATGTCATGGCGCATGAGTCATTCGAAGATGAAGATACTGCCAGGATAATGAACGAACACTTCATAAATATAAAGGTAGATCGTGAAGAGCGTCCTGATCTGGATAAAATTTACCAGACGGCTCACTCACTCCTCACTTCTCGACCAGGAGGCTGGCCTTTAACTGTATTTCTTTCTCCAGAAAACCAGATGCCGTTCTTTGCCGGCACTTATTTTCCTGATGAGCGCCGTTTCAATATGCCATCCTTCAGGGAAATCATGTTTATGGTTTCCGATGCATACACCAAACGAAAACATGAAATAGAGAAGCAGGACGACTCCATTTCTGGCGTACTGCAGAATATTTCCAGCCATACTCCTAATAATGACACACTCAGCACGCTCCCTCTTGATCTTGCACGCAAGCAGCTTGGCTCGGCATTCGACAGGATCAATGGCGGTTTTAGCAAGGCTCCCAAATTCCCTCATGCAAGCATGCTGGAACGCTGTATTCGTCATTACCTATTCCTTCGCTCACAGGAAAAACAGGACACACAGGCGTTTGAGATGGCGATATTTTCCATCAACAGGATGGCGATGGGCGGATTTCAGGATCAACTAGGCGGAGGTTTTTTTCGCTACTCCACCGATGACAACTGGATGATCCCTCATTTTGAGAAGATGCTATATGACAATGCGCAGTTATTTGCACTTTATTCCCAGGCATTTGCACTCACTCATAATGACTTCTATAAAAAAACAGTTTTACGCGCAGCCGAATGGTTACTGAGAGAAATGCAAACTGACGAAGGCGGATATTGTTCAGCACTCGATGCCGACACGGACAAAGTTGAAGGCAAAACCTATATCTGGCAACCACAGGAAGTTCGGTCATTATTAACAGAAGAAGAATATCCTCTGTTTGCCAGAAAGTTTGGCCTTGATGAACCAGCAAACTTCGAAGGCAACTGGCACCTTCACAGCCAGCTGGACAACTTGCAGCTTTCGGCATTTTTCAATCTATCTGTTACACAAGTTGATCAACTGCTGGATAGCAGCATAGAAAAACTTCTGCTACATCGCAACCAGAGAACACAGCCCGGACGTGATGACAAAATACTCTGCGCATGGAATGCATTAATGATTCGCGGCATGAGCATGGCTGGTCGCTACTGTAACCGAGCAGACTTTATAGATTCTGCATTTGCTTCATCAGAATTCATACGCAATACATTATGGAAGGACAATCGCCTGCTTGCCAGTTACAAGGATGGCAAGGCACACCTGAATGCCTACCTTGATGATTATGCTTTCCTGCTCCAGGCAGTACTGGAATTACTTCAGGCCGAGTGGCGTAATGACTACTTCACCTGGGCCAGGGACCTGGCTAATAGCCTGCTCGAACATTTTGAAGACACCGATCAGGGTGGTTTCTTTTTTACCAGTCACGATCACGAACAGCTGCTTTATCGCAGCAAGACATTTGCCGATGATGCCATGCCAAATGGTAATGGTGTCGCTGCTAGCGCCTTGCTGCAACTCGGTTTATTAAGTGGTAACACAGATTATATAGATGCCGCTGAACGCTGTATTCGCTGTGCCTATAATGACCTGAGTGAACAGGCCATTAGTCACTGCAGCATACTGCATGCACTTGAGCTCTATCTAGAACCGGGTGTAATCATTATATTACGCGGTAAACAGATACAGCTTGAGGACTGGAAACAGCTTATCGATTGTCGCTACATTCCTCACATATATTATGCAGCCATTGATAATAACTGCGAGCCACCCGCAGAGCTGATTGACAAAAAACCCGTCGGTGATATTTGCGCCTATATATGTGAAGGCACACACTGCCTGCCAGCCATTACTGATCGTGATGCCTTTGAAAATTATTTGAGCGGATTAACATTCAATGAAAACAGTTAGCCACTATAAAGACATCGCCTCATACCAGACGAAAGATGGATCTGAAATTCGTGAACTGATGCATCCTGACAACCATGCAAACAGAAATCAGAGCCTGGCAGAAGCACGCGTTGCTGCCGGGCAACAAACCCAATTGCATCGACATAACCAGACTGAGGAAATATATTACATTACCCAGGGAGAAGGAAAGATGCATCTTGGCGATGACAGTTTCCCTGTCTCTACTGGTGATTGTGTTTGTATCTCACCGGGAACAGCACACTGCATTCAGAATACAGGCGATAATGAGCTTATTATTTTATGCTGCTGCTCACCTGCCTATTCACATAATGACACTGAACTACTTAAATAAACAAAACAGCGCCTGAACACCGCTCTACTCCGGCTATAATTACTCGTAGAAAAACCCCAAGAACAACAGTAAAAAATTAACGCAAATGAGCGCCAATACCGCGAGTGAACGCAAATTTGAATAACTCTTTGCCATAGCTTAACAGCAAGTATGACTTTATCATTCCAGCAGACTTGTGACAGGAATCCAGTGACCTCAAAGCCACTGAATATCCCGGCAGACGCTTTTGATGATATTTAAAATCGGACGTAGAAATACACACGGGTGTTATTCAGGAATATCTTCCTGGGCATAAAAAAGCCCCAATCCATTCAGGACCAGGGCTTCAGTTTTTCTAATCACAAGGTCTCAACTAAATTAAGTTAAACCTTGCAAAAGGTACTTTTTTACTGACTGATAACTGACTAGTTCATTACCGCCTGAATCGAACCTACAGATCTAATCCATGGCTGTGTTTCAAGTCCCTGGACAGATAACATTGCCTGCTCTGCTTCGGCCTTACTTGGATAAACTCCAAGCATTAACACATACCAGGTTTTACCATTAACCATCGTTTCTGCAACCCAGTCTTCAGATAGCTGATTCGCTCTTGCGAAATCACTTAGCTGCTTCATAGTGCTTGAAGCAACCACCTGCACGGCATAGTAATTTGCTGGCTGCTGCGCCAGGCTACCCGACATAACAACTGGAGCTGACTCTTCAACCATTGCTGGCTCCGCTACAGGCTCTATCATAGGCTCTAGTATCATGGGCTCTACAGTTTCTGCCTGTGCACCCTGTTCCATTGCCATCATACCTGCAGGCTCTACCATTTCATCAGCGAACAGTGGGGCAGGGTCAATTGTTTCAGCCGCATCAGCCTGCTCTCCCTGTTCCGCACGATTATCCCATGGCGATGAAGACTCCGCCCATGGTGCTGGTTTGGATGAACATGCCGCAAGTCCAAGTGAGCCAATGAGTACCAGTATCATTGGCAGTGTATTTTTATGAAGTAAAGTCAATGCTATATCCTCTGTCATATTGTTTATTATGATACCCCTGAAAACTCGGAGCCTGGACTAGAAAACAACGATTCCACGTTACTTAAAAGCCGATTGACGCTGAGTCTAGCCCATTACCGCCACTTACAAAAGTAAATTGTGGCTGTTTATATTCAGGATATCGGTTCCATTTCACACTAATTAAAAATTTTCTAATGTCATTATGCAATCACAAAATGCCATCATCTTGATTGAGATCATCAACTGATCATCACTTACTGCATGATGGCTCCTGATTTACTACTGCCCGGCGCAGCTCATCACACCCTGAATTCTTCGTATTGTATTTGTATCTATTTTATTTTTTTTCTCATCACAATACTAAACATGACAATGCTAAACTTGTTTCTTTTTGCATTAACCGAGGACACCATATGAGTAAGCCTGAATGCCCTAAAAAGTCACCCTACGTTGTAGAACTTGAACCCGGCACCTACTGGTGGTGCAGTTGTGGAAAATCTAAAACTCAACCCTTCTGCGATGGATCTCATGCTGGTAGCGAGTTCTCACCCATGGAAGTCAACATCACCGAAAAGAAAAAATACGGCCTGTGCGGCTGCAAGCAAAGCAAAAATGCCCCCATGTGTGATGGCACTCACCGCGATCTAGAATAAACACTGCCTCTTCATATATAAAAAGAATGGCCCCGGATCTATACGGGGCCATTCCCCAGATTTACACAACGAAGATCATTACAGCATGATCTTCTGAATAGAACCCACACTACGCACCCAGGGCTGCGTTGTCAGCGAAGGTGCAATTTCATCTTTTGCCGCTACTGCTGAGCTATAGTCAGGATACACATCCAGCAGCAGCACATGCCAGGTTACGCCATCACGAACAGTTGCCACTACATACTGAGTTGACACATTGCTCTGTTCTGCGAAACGGTATACTCGATCCAGATCAACCGATGCCATAAGCTGAACCGTATAGTAATTGGCCGGATAATCCATGATACCACCGGTAGCCACTGGCTCTTCTGCAACTACAGGCTCTTCAACTTCTACAGGTGCAGGCTCCATTGCCGCTTCCGGTGCGAAGCTTTCAACATTGCCCGCCTGATAACTTAAATCGACTTCTGACGTAGTTTCGCCAGGCATACCTAGATCACTTTTATATGCATCCGCTGCAGGCGCTTCTACCTCAGCATTGCGGCGAGAATCCCAGGGTGAATCTTTTTTAGTCCATGGCGCAGGATCACTGGCACAGGCACTCAACATAATCATTGTACCGGTCAGGCCGAGCATTTTTATAAAGGATGTTTTTAGCTTGATATTCACAACAGCGACCTCGCTTTAGAATTTTAATTTTTAGTGAGTTTAGCTGATTATAGACCATACTTAAAGTATTACATTAACTTCGAGCTGTAATCGTCGATTTATTGCCGATATGATAACGTATTTTAGCCTCATGAATCAGAAATAATCATTTATTACAATAGCTTAGGGAGAGTTAAGGCCGTTAAGGCGGACACACTAAATTAAACAGAAGATTCCTTAAAAAAGACCCTGACGATAGCGTTTACTACTTCTTATCTGCCACCAGACGTAGCCCGATCACGTCATACGCGGCCTCGGGCCGATTAGCTGCCCGGTAGCCGGGCCGTATCAGGTGTAGCGGGCAATGATATGAGCCTCCTCGACGCACACGGGCCACTCCATTTCCAGGCCCCACCGGATCTGTACGAGCCTGCTCTGAATAGGTGTCGTCAGCATACCAGTCTGCCACCCACTCCCAGGCATTGCCGAGCATGTCATATACGCCATAGCTATTGGCCTTTAGGCCTGCCACTGTCTGCGGTTGATCAGATGAATTTTTAATATACCAGGCAACTTCACCCAGCTTTTCTATAGCTACTGGACGCAGGCCTTCTTTGCCATCCCTCGCTACATACTCCCACTCTGCTTCCGTGGGTAAACGATAATGATGAGATGTATCCAGTCGATTTATTTCTTCAACAAAACGCTCTGCCATATACCAGTTAATGGCGACTACCGGTAAATTTCGCCAGTCATCCCGGTTCCAGTGAGTATCAGGCCCCGGACGATTCTGCATAATCGTCAGCCATTGATGCTGTGTAACTTCGGTTTGTGCCATATAAAAAGGTTTACTTATCACCACACGATGACGGGGCATTTCATCAAGCAGATCATCTGTCTTAGCCTTTGGGTTTTCTTTCAGTGCTGCGTCTCGCTGTTGCAGCCCCATCATAAATTCACCCGCAGGGATGGTTACAAATTTCATTCCCCACTGATTTTCAAAGCCACTATCACTCACAACAGGCTGCGCAAACATCATCAAGACGGTTATCGCCACTGCAGATATCGGTAATTTATTCATCATCGGTATAAACCTGTAACTGTATCTGTCCATCTGTCGCTACCTCAATATGAAAGTTAATTGGCCTGCAACACACCTGGCAATCTTCAATATACTGCTGGCTCTCACCGCAGTCATCCACCACTACCTCTATCTGTTCCCAACAATAGGGACATTGCACAATTGTTGAATAAAGAGACGCATTCATGTCACTACTCAGCCAGCCTCTTCTGAATTAACCTCTGGCAGCTCTTCCATACTCAGGCCCCCTATAGCCTCCAGCTCATCCTCTTCATCTTTCGGCTCCTCTTTTTCCATTAGGGACAGGTTGCCGAACGGATCATCTGCTTTGGGCTGTTTCTTCTCAGTGGAATCTTCCCCGAGCTCAATTTTTAGTCTCAGGTTATTTTCCGAATCTGCATTTTTTAACGCCTCTTCCATTGAA
>JBFHVK010000139.1:0-7483 GCA_041589615.1 Gammaproteobacteria bacterium
AGCAGGTTATATTTTCTCAGTAGTTTTAACGCCGCAGTACCCTTACCCGAGTGAAACAGTTTAACCACTTCATCGAACAGGCGAGCAGCCGGGATATCCTTTAACAGGTAGCCCAGTTCATAAATTGGTTTTTCAGTGTCTTCATGAATACTGAAACCTAGCTTGGCGGCAAAGCGTATCGCACGCAGCATTCGCACCGGATCTTCGCGATAGCGAGTTTCAGGATCGCCAATGAGGCGCAACACCCGATTATTAATATCATCCATGGCCGATGTGTAATCAACGATCGAGAAATCGGCAATATCGTAATACAGCGCATTAACGGTAAAGTCTCGACGCCACACATCATCTTCAAGCTGGCCATAGACGTTATCACGCAGTATACGCCCACTATCCGTATGTTCACGGTCGTCATGCACTTCCTGCTGATCAGCCCTGAAGGTAGCGACTTCAATAATATCCCGACCAAAGAAGACATGCGCCAGACGGAAACGGCGACCAATCAATCTGCTGTTACTGAACAGTTTCTTGACCTCTTCCGGCAGGGCATCTGTCGCTACATCAAAGTCTTTTGGCGCATGCCCCAGTAACAGGTCACGCACACCACCGCCCACCAGCATGGCACGATAGCCCGCTTTATGCAGGCGATACAGTACCTTTAAGGCATTATCGTCGATATTATCCCGTGAAATACTATGTTCCGGACGGGGAATGATGGTGGGTTGTGTCATCTAGGACTGGCAATATCTTCTAGTGGATGGGTTTATTAATTTTTGCGAGATATTACCACAGGATGCTGAAAGTCAGAAATCCATCAGCAATGACCGAGGCTTTCGCCCCAGTCATTACCTGATGAATAGCCAGATTGGCTAGAGGTCGTAACCACGTTCCTCATGGCTGACAATATCCAGACCTTCGATTTCCTGCTCATCCTGAACACGCAGGCCAATAGCCAGATCGATGATCTTTAACAATACGTAACTGACGACTGCTGTAAACACGATCGTGGCAATAACACCGATAAACTGCACCTTAATCTGTCCAGCCATCGTTTCGATACCTTCGGCAAAACCATAACCGCTGAAAACACCCAGAGTAGTTGCCGAGAACACACCCGCCAGCAGCGTACCTAAAATACCGCCAACTCCGTGCACCGGGAACACATCGAGAGAGTCATCAATTTTTAGAACACGCTTGAGATATTGGGTTGCAGTGAAACAGACACTACCGGCAAGCAAACCGATAATTAATGCACCACCAGGACCTACAAAGCCAGATGCCGGTGTAATGGTACCCAGGCCAGCCACCATACCAGTAACCACACCCAATGCACTGGGCTTACCAAATCGAATCCATTCAATGGCCATCCAGGTCATCGCACCGGTCGCCGCCGAGATATGTGTGACCAGTATGGCCATGGCCGCATTGCCATCAGCCGCCAGCGCACTACCGCCATTGAAACCGAACCAGCCAACCCAGAGCATACCAGCGCCGGCGATGGTCATCGTCATATTATGTGGCATCATCGCGGTTCCGGGGAAACCACGGCGCGGCCCCATAACAACGGCAGCCACCAGGGCGGCAACACCAGCAGTGATATGTACCACAGTACCGCCAGCAAAATCATAAAGCCCCATTTCGCCGAGCCAGCCACCACCCCATACCCAGTGAGTCACCGGTACATATACCAGTACCAGCCAGGCAGCACTAAAAATCAGCATTGCAGAGAACTTCATACGTTCAGCAAAACCACCGACTATCAGGGCAGGCGTGATAATTGCGAAGGTCATCTGGAACATCATGAACAGAGACTCGGGGATGGTTCCTGAGAGCGTATCCCGGTCAATACCGGCAAGCATTACCTTACTGAAGTCTCCAATAAATGCATTACCTTCACCAAATGCAAGACTGTATCCAAAAATAAACCAGATAATTGAAGACACACCCGCAATGGTGAAACACTGCATTAATACTGACAGTACGTTTTTAGAACGTACCAGACCTGCATAGAAAAGCGCCAGACCGGGTAAGGTCATAAACAGCACCAGCGCGGTCGATGCCATAATCCAGGCAGTATCCGAACCACTTAATGTGTCTTCGGCCATAGCATTAAAAGGCAACATCGCCAGCAACATAGTGGCAGAGGCTAAAATATAAGTAGAAAGTTTATTCATCTGTAAAGTATCTCCAGCAAAATATCTGTCAGGGAAGCGAATGTAGCTTAAGACTAGATAGCCTCATCACCGGACTCACCGGTTCTAATTCGAATTACCTGCTCCAGTTCAGCAACAAAAATCTTGCCATCGCCAATCTTGCCGGTATTTGCGGCATCACGAATTGCATCGATAACCTGATCCGTCATCGCAGCTGAAGTCGCAATTTCAATCTTGATCTTGGGAAGAAAATCAACAACATACTCAGCACCACGATACAGTTCTGTATGGCCTTTCTGTCGACCAAAGCCCTTCACCTCTGTGACCGTAACACCCTGAACCCCGATATGTGACAGTGCTTCACGCACGTCATCCAGTTTGAATGGTTTTATTATTGCTGTAACTAGCTTCATGTAGATATCCTGTATTTTATTCACGGAATATGAAAACGCACTATTATGAAGCAAAATAACGGGTGTTCAAGAGAGGCGAAGCAGAATTAATGTTTCGAGGCTAATAAATGACTAAGAAATCTCAACGGACATAGCAAATATGCCTTATTAGACATAAGCAAAACATATCAAATAGTGAATCAGAAGATTTTTTATGTTTGATTGACTTGGATATATCAACAGGTATTACTGCCATTGAAAACAATAAAGCAATCAATCGAATACCTGAATCATTATAAGGGCACATTAATACCCTCAAGCTTATAAGCCTAAACACCCAGACTAGAAGTGGTAGGCTGCACCTAGAGTTAACGACATCGCATCATAATCCAGATCAACATTCGTAAATGAAAAATCAACCGGATGCATTTCCAGGGAGAATTTAAATTCCAGATTCCGATCTACCGCGTAACTCACACCGGCTCCAATAAAAAATGCCGATGAGCTATCAGAATAACGTTCAACCAGAATATTGGTTAATGTGGAAACATCAACATCTCTAATCTCCTCAGACTCAGGCAGGCCTTCAGGGGGTATATCAGCAGAATACTGGGTATAACTCATATCCCATATGGAGACACCCAGTCTGGCTGTAAGTGCCCAGTTATCATGGACTGGCCAGAAGCCAACAAAAGCGGCATAAATATAATCAGTCTGATACTCTTCGTAGGCTGCCCTGTCAGGCAAGCCACTAGCCGGAGGAGCGTCTGGCAGCTGTCTTACCTTACCTTCAACATCATTATTACTTGCAAAACCAACCTCGAGAAAAAGATCTGAAGCCAGTTTATAACCAGCATAAAGTGAGTAAGTCAGCTCATCACCATCGGGTAGCTTGTATTCTTTAGCACGAGTGATACCCAAACTGGGATTAAGTTCTTCATCAAGCACATCAAACTTACCATCATGCCCCATTAGACCCACATTGGTCCCGACATAAAAGTTTGTGGCTATCGCCGGTGTTGAAAACTGAAAAAACAGAGCAAACAGCATGTAACGGTGTTTCATATTGAAACTAATCCTGAAAAAATTGAAATACAGCTTTTTGTAGCCTTACTCATAAGAATCTTACACGACGATATAACATTTATAAAAATATGCAATAGAATTGAGACAGTCATCACAGTTTGCCTGATGACCGTTTGAAATCAACTGATTTGCGGCATTTAATTTCACCTTAAGGAAAACTAGACTAAAATCTATGAAATCCAAAGTCCCAGACAACCAGACTCTTAGTTAGTTCAGGTTTTCCTTATATATTCAGGAGATGTATTTAAGTGTTTTATATGGTTCGTAAGTCTTTTGTTTTATTTATATTGCTTTTTCCATTGTCTCATCAGCTGCAGGCACAAAAGGCACCCAACTTCTCACTTAAAGGCAATACTGGCCAGATCAGTTTATCTTCATACAAAAATAAGGTAGTGTACGTAGACTTCTGGGCCTCCTGGTGCAAACCCTGCCGCAAGTCATTCCCTTTCATGAATGAAATGCAACAGCGATATGCTAGTAAGGGCTTGCAGATAATTGGTATAAACCTGGATACTGACCAATCAGCCGCAGCTGCGTTCCTGAAGAAAAACCCGGCAAAATTCACAATTGCCTATGACCCGGAAGGTAAAACACCTGGCATGTATAAACTTAAAGTTATGCCAACCTCTTACCTGATTGACCGTCGTGGTAATCTCATCAATGTACACAGAGGGTTTAAGGAAGACCAGAAACACGAACTGGAAATGCTCCTGAAAAAAGCCCTTGATAAAAAGTAACGGAACCAGACACAACCACAATGAAATCTCTTCTAACTCTCTGCATTATAAGTATCAGTCTCAGCGGCTGTTCATTCTACAACGCCACAGGCGAAGCCTTTACGGTTGAAAATGTTGAACCCTGGCAGCGTGACATCCTGGCGAGAGACGACATGCAACTCGACCCCGATGTAATGAGAACATTTGCAGATGAACACATCTACTTCAGTAAAGAAGCCTCAACTGGTGGACGTGGCGTTGGTGGTGGTGGTTGCGGTTGTAACTAACAAGCTATTATGAAAAATATTAAAAACAAATTATCAATTGCATCCTGCACACTGCTCGGTGGTGTCTCTCACCAGGCTCAGGCCGTAGAAAACTCCTGGGACCTGGACTCATCATTTCTTTATTATGATGAAGCCGATGGCAGGGTAAGCGTAAAAAAAGCCATGGCTTTTCTCACCGGCGACCTGTCTGCGGAAGACACTGTCAACGTAAACCTGGTACTGGACACTATGTCGGGTGCAACACCAACCGGTGCCGTCAGGAGTAAAACATCTGGTGTTTCGTCATTCACCGGTGCTTCAGGCGCAAGCTCAACGATTGATGGCGGCGCATCTGTTGACCGCGTCAACTTTAGTGATACACGTCTCGGCATAGCACTTACCTGGAGTCACAGCCTCGACAGGTTGAGCACAATCAGTTACGGCGGCAGTCTCTCTGTTGAAAAAGACTACCAGTCCTATGGCTTAAGCATAAACTATAACCAGGACACGGATGATCGACTAACAACCTATTCAGCCGGATTTGCCAGTACCTACGACATTATTTACAGAAAAACAGATGGCACACCTGAACCGCTTTCCAACGTTCAGGACAACAGTATTTTTTCTGATGGTGAACGATACTCCTATGATTTATTAGTAGGTGTATCTAAAGTACTTAACAGAAAAACAATTGGCCAGTTAAATTATACTATGTCGTACTCTGACGGCTATCATACAGATCCATATAAGGTTATCTCGCAGTCAATACTGGTACAGGACACAGATACCGGTGCATACAGCTGGTCGGAATTTCAGAGGTATTACGAGAGCCGGCCTGAATCCAGATTCCGTCATGCGATATTCACTTCAATGGCACACCAGTATGGGGAGAGCGGTGAAACAATACATGCTGCTTATCGTTTCTATACGGATGACTGGGGCATTAGCTCTAATACTATTGACCTGAATCATCGCACCCCTCTCTCGGATATTAGCTATATAGAGCCTCACTTTAGATACTATCAGCAATCTGCAGCTGACTTTTTCCTCCATAGCATCGTAGATGACAGTCCAACTCCAGAATTGCCAGAATTTGCCAGTGCCGATTATCGACTCGATGAAGGCGTAGGCCTGACTCTAGGCCTTGAATACGGCACACGTATTTCAGAAGGACGCTTCAGGGTAAGGGCTGAGTATATCAACTGGCAATACGAAGAAGCCGAATACAACGAAACAAAAGCTATCGTATTACAGGTAAGTTACCAGAAACTGTTTGACTAGGCTTTAACTGTACAATGAGAACTAAAAAAGCCGGGTTCCTGCCTGGCTTTTTTATTACAATATAAAAAAACTGAATAATCCCTGGCCTGATAAGTGTGCAAGAAATAGAAATAAACATACAACCCGAACATAGCATTGGCCGATTCACTGCCATGGCCTGCCCCTGCGAAATTCTAAGTGAAACCCTCGATAAAAAAACGATTCAGCAATTAACACAACTTGCCTTTGATGAAGCCAGACGCATCGAGAAAAAATTCAGCCGATATCGAAATGACAATATCATTTACCAGATTAACAATGCGGCAGGTAAACAAACAAAAGTTGACGAAGAAACCTCACTCATGCTTGACTTTGCTGATCAGTGCTACGAATTAAGTGAAGGTAAATTTGACATCACTTCGGGTGTGCTGCGAAAAATATGGACATTTGATACCAGCGACAACATTCCCGACTCGCATCAGGTCAACGAAATCATGCCTTATATTGGCTGGGACAAAGTTAACTGGAAAAAACCCTATATATCACTCCCTGATGGAATGGAAATCGATCTGGGTGGTATTGGCAAGGAATACGCTGTTGATGCAACAGTGACTATTTTAAGAAGCCACACAGATGCCAGCTTCCTGGTGAACTTTGGGGGTGACATAGCATGCCCTTTCCCCAGAAAGAATAAAACACCGTGGACTATTGGCGTGGATGATCCAGAAAACACTGGCAAGAATGCACTTGGAAAAATCGCACTGTATTCAGGTGGCCTGGCTACCAGCGGTGATGCGAGACGCTATCTGCTCAAGGATGGCGTGAGATACAGCCACATACTGGATCCACTCACGGGCTACCCTGTACCTGATGCGCCACGCTCTGTGACGGTTATCTCTGACACATGTCTTGAAGCTGGTATGCTTTCGACATTTGCCATGCTACAGGGAGCAAATGCAGTCGACTTTCTTAAAGCACAGGAAGTGCAGTACTGGTGCATTTCATAAATAAATAAATAAATAAATAAAAAACAAACTTCTTTACTTGAGCATAAAAAACCCGCACTAATGCGGGTTTTTTATGCTCCTGATAATATGATGCTACAACTAGGTACCTGTAGGGTTAGCAGCTGTTGGATCAAGCGTCGCCACCGGTGCTGCTGCGCTGACAGCCTCCGACTCATCAATTGGCGAGTCCCCCGAAGGATTCATCAAATCATCCGCAGTGAGCACTTCAGGGTTGGTAACACCGAAATACGAATATACAGATGACGCAATCGACATCGGCTCGGCTTCATAGCTGCTACTGGTAGGTCGCGTAAACTGGCGATTCTGCCCAGAATCACCGAAACGTTCGGTTGCACCCACTACCTTACCCAGTGCATCTATGCCACCAGGACGAATTGCGCTGCCACCAAAGGTATAGAGGTTCTGGTTATTACCGTGGTCCCAACCCTGTGAGTTATTCAGGTTTACATTCCTACCAAAGTCACCATGAACATTAATAATAATATTATCCGTTGGTATTCCAGCGTGTACACCAGGGCGAGTTGAATAACGAATTTGCTTCATTGCCGCACGCAAGGTTTCCATTAAATCACGCATCCGATC